>NZ_JBHVKW010000126.1:0-22271 GCF_042797905.1 Amycolatopsis sp. NPDC057786 | reverse complement strand
TCCTTGCGCCAGGCGCAAGGAAGGGGGCCTTCATGTACTTGCGGGGCTGCGTCCGGCTTGGCCTGCGGCGGGCGTAACTCACGTGATCGGAGCCGTAACACGCGTGATTAGAGGCGTAACTCACGTGATCGGAGGCGTAACTCTCGCGCTGGCCGTCATCCGTCCCGAGACACGCGAGTTACGGCCCCAGACACGCGAGTTACGGGTTTAAGCACGCGAGTTACGGATTCGGACACGGCCCTGGGCCGAGGCGGCACCGGATTTCTACCCGCGTCAGCGCCCGAAAGGGGAATTCACGGGACCGAAAAGGGTAAGCGAGGGGGCTGAACGGCGCACGCCGAAAGGAGTGGTTCAGCTCGGGTTCTTTTCCAGGTATTCCGTCCAGACCTTCTTCGGCACGCACATTCGCCACGAGTCGACGATCAACTCTCGTAACTCTTCGTAATCGATCGCGGACAGCCGGACGCGGACCCACTGATAGCGCATATCGGACGGAATCGGCATCATGAACTTCTCCGGCTCGCCTGCCACGAGCGCTTCCCGCTCCTCTTTGGGATAGCCGAATCCCATCACGGTTTCGTCCGGTGAGAGCGAAAGGAACACGATTCGCCCCACGCGGAACTTCGCTCGGTCGCGGACCAACGCCTCATAGGCGCGGGGCAGGTCCGAAACGATCCGTCTGACGTCATCCCCGGTTACCATTTTTCCACCATTCTCCGCTGTCTGTTCCCCAGTCACCCTTGGCGCCCATGGTGAAGGCGACGTAAAGGTATTCGTCGAGGATCTTCGCCAGTGACACGGGCCTGCCCACCAGTGCGGGGATTTCGGCCCCGTCGTCCCCGGCCTCGGCGATCACCGCGGCGGCCCACGCGCGGCCGAGCCGCAGGTGCGCGCCGAACGCGGCGTCGTCACGGCTGCCGTGGAGCGCGGCCGCGATGGCGGCGTCCCACGGCATGATCGTGTTGGGCCGCAACGCATACAGCGCCTTGGCCGCGGCGGTCGGGCCCAGCGTACGCCTGCTCCGTCCCGCCGAGACGACGACACCCGAAAGGTCCGCGTAGGCCTTCGCGGCGGTGTCGATCTCCGCGTCCGTCAAGCCGGCCAGGTCGGCTGACGGGAGTGTCGTCCCCCAGGTCTCCCACCAGGTGCGTACACCGTCGTCGAACGGGGAAGGTTCGCCGTCTCGCGGGTACCGGATACGGCAGCCCCACGAGTTCAGCCAGCGAAGAAGAATTGTGCGATGCGCGGGCTGTGACAGGTCGATCGCGGTCTGCGCTTCTTCGAGCAGCCGGAGCCAGGAGGCGTCCACATTCGCGAAGCCGTTGAACACTTCGGCGGCCCGCCGGAGTTCGGCGAGCGGGGGCAGGGGGTCAGACATGAGCGAACTCTATCCGGTGCCACCAAGGGGGTGAATTTCCGCGTCCAACTATTGGACTTTGTACATTGAGTCACCTATTTGTATCTGCTGCATGGTTCATTGGTCCTTTAGGGTTGTGGCCAGGAAGGCCACAAGGATGGCGGTCACGCAGCGCGATTGCGTTACCCCATCCAGGGGAGGGAGAGGGCATGGGCAGACCCGAGCGACCGTTGGACGGCTCCACTGGTCCGATCGCCGCATTCGCTCACGATCTGCGCGTTTTGAGGAACCGGGCGGGAAACCCGAGTTACCGGGAACTCGCCAGGACCGCACTGTTCGCACCTTCCGTGCTGTCCAGCGCGGCGAGCGGCCATCGCTTGCCGACGCTCGCCGTGACGTTGGCGTTCGTCTCCGCGTGCGGTGGGGACCGTGCGGTGTGGGAACGGCGCTGGCGCAGCGTCGCCGGACAGCCGGGAACCGGCGCCGAGACACGGGAAGACCGCGCGGCCGACACTCCACCGGACGGCGCGCACGCGACGGCATCCGGCGTCATCCGCCTCGCCCGTCCGGCCCAGCTGCCGATGGCGTCGAGGACTTTCGTCGGCAGGGAAAGAGATCTGGCCGACGCCGCCGAGATGATCGGCGCGAGCGGGCCGGTCAAGGTGCCGTTGCTCGTCAGTGGTCCGATCGGGGTGGGGAAGACGGCTTTCGCCTTGCGGCTGGCGGAAGAGGTGGCGGCGGACTTCCCGGACGGGCAGCTGTACGCCGACCTGGGCGACAGCGGTTCCGGCGGTCGCTCGGCCAACGGGATCGTGCGCGGGTTCCTGCGCGCGCTCGGTGTGCCCGCGCATCTGGTGCCCGACGATCCGATGCAGCGGATCGGCCTGTACCGGTCACTGCTGGCGGAACGCAGGCTGTTCGTGCTGCTGACGGGCGTCCGGGACGAGGGACAGGTGCGGCCGCTGCTCGGCCAGGCCCCGCACAGCCAGGTCGTGGTCACCAGCCGCGCCCGGCTGCTCGGTCTGGAGGACACGAACCGTATCGAGCTCGATACGTTCTCCCGCAAGGAATCGCTGGCCTTGATCGGCCGGATCGCCGGGCCGGGCCGGGTGCGGGCGGAGCACGACGCCACCGACACGATCGCCGAACTGTGCGGGGACCTTCCGCTGGCGGTCAACATCGTCGGCCGCAAGATCGCCGCCCGCCCGGAATGGGCGATCGCGTACACCGCGGGCCAGCTCGCCGATCGTGAACGGCTCATGGACAGCCTCTGCGTCGGTGACGTCAACGTGCGGGACCGGTTTTCCGCGGCATACGAGCATCTCTCGCCCACCGAACGGGAGGCCGTCCAGCATTTCGGGCAGAGCGGGGCGGGCTGGACGACGTCGATCGCCGTCGCCGCCGCGATGGGCATCATGATCGAGACCGCCGACGAACTCCTCGAATCCGTGGTGGACGCCGGACTCATCCAGCGTGCCAACGTCGCCGGGCGCTACGCGGTGTCCCGGTTGGTCAGCGCGTTCGCCGCCGAACGGCAACGGGAACCGAGCCCGTTCGCCGCCGCCGTCCCGATGGCAGGCCGCAGGACGCGCAAGAACGCGTTCGAATCGCTGCGCCACGAGGCGGTGCGCACGCTGCCGGGCGGCTCGTCCGAAGGTTGATTGTTCTCCCCGCGCGGCGCTTCCGGTCAACGGGCCGCGCGGCTTGAATGAGTCGACGAATGAAGGCGAGCGAAATTCGGTGACACAATGCTGATTCTGTCGATGAAAGAGGGTCACGATGGCGGGATCGTGGCGATCGAGGACGGCAAGCTGCTGTTCGCGCTGGAGTCGGAAAAGGACAACTACCCGCGCTACGACCGGATCACCGGCGAGCTGATGGCGCGCGCGGCGGGCATGCTCGACAAGCAGCCCGACGTGGTCGCGCTCGGCGGCTGGGTCAAGGGGGAGTTCTCGGTGGAACCGCCGTCCCGCACCGGATATTTCGGTGTCGGCGAGGGCGCGATCTCCGACGAGGCAGGCAAGTTCTTCGGCAAGGACGTGCGGTACTTCTCCTCGACCCACGAGCGCTCGCATATCTACACCTCCCTCGGGATGGCCCCCGCGGCGCCCGGCCAGGCGTACTACTCCCTGGTGTGGGAAGGGAACATCGGTGACTTCTACCGGATCGACGAGCGCGGTGAGGCCACGCACCTGCAGCACGTCCTGACCGACCCCGGCGCGAAGTACGCGTATCTCTTCGCGCTGGCCGACCCTGGTTTCCCGCTGGGCAAGGGGAAGTTCCGGTTCAACGACGCCGGCAAGCAGATGGCGCTGACCGGGTTCGCCGAGCCGGGCCCGCTCACGCCGGACGAGCAGAAGACCATCGACTTCATCCTCGACCGCGACGGCATCATCCTCGGTCTGTCCAAAGAGGAGATGTCCTGGTCCCATCTGTACAACGCCGGTGTCTGGTCGCAGGAATACCGCAACGCGGCGGCGAAACACTCGCAGGCGATCTTCAATCGGTTCTACGACTACGCCGAGAAGAACCTGACCGAAGGCCTGCCGCTGTTGATCTCCGGTGGCTGCGGCCTGAACTGCGACTGGAACCGCTTGTGGCGGGAGAGCGGCTTGTTCTCGTCGGTGTTCGTGCCGCCGTGCCCCAACGACAGCGGTTCCGCACTCGGCACGGCCATCGACGCGCAGTGGTTCTACACCGGGCAAGCGACCATCGAATGGGACGTCTACGCGGGGGAGAACTTCGTCGAGGACGTCGTCCCGGATCCCGCCAAGTACGAGACGCGGCCGCTCGTGGCGAGCGAGGTCGCGAAGTACCTCAAGGACGGCAACATCATCGGCTGGGCGCGTGGCCGGTACGAGATGGGCCCGCGGGCACTGGGCAACCGGTCGATCCTGGCCGCGCCGTTCACCGTGGACACCACCGTGCGGCTCAACAAGATCAAGCGCCGCGAGGACTACCGCCCGATCGCCCCGATCGCACTGGAATCCGACGCTCCGAAATGGTTCGTCGGCTCGGTGGAGGACCCGTACATGCTGTACTTCAACCACGTCACCTCCGACGAGTTGAAGGCCATCACGCATGTCGACGGCACCGCGCGTACCCAGACGGTGACACGGGAGCGTAACGCCGGGATCACCGACCTGCTCGAGGCGTTCCGTGAGCAGACCGGGTTCAGCGTGCTGTGCAACACCTCGCTGAACAACAACGGGCGCGGTTTCCTCAACCGCACCAGTGATCTCATCGAGTACGGGGAGACGTACGGCCTCGACGGCTACGTCATCAACGACACGTTCGTGACCCCGCGCGCCTCCTGAAATCCTTGCCCGACGGGGGCAAGGCCCGGATGCCACCACCCAGCAGTGGCATCCGGGTACCTCGTGGTGCCCGAACGAAGTCTCGCCCGGAGGGGGAAGACCATGCGAGTCGTGTTCGCGGGCGGTGGCGTCATCGCGCTGCTGACCGCGCTGGAATGCGTGTCCGCCGGGCACGAAGTGGTGATCGCCGACCAGGCGGACATCCCGTTCTCGGGCGCGACCTCGTTCGACCGGCACCGCGTGCTGCGCGCGTTGCATACCGGCGACCCGGCCACCACGGCGGCCGCGGTCGGCGCGCACCACGCGTGGATCGAACTCGAACACCTGCTGTCGACGTCGTTCTACGAACAGGTCGGTGCGCTCACCGCGGTACCGGGGCCCGAGGCGGCGGCCGCGCGAGAGCTGCTGACGGCGGCCGGATCGAAGGCCGAAGCGCTCGGCGCGGACGAGCTCGCCGCGGAGTTCCCGCACGCCGGGTTCGTTCCCGGGACGGGCGCGATCTTCGAGTCGCACGCGGGGGTCCTGCTCGCCGATCGCGTACTGACCGCGTGCGCCACGCGGCTGCGGTGGCACGCGAACGCGGAACTCCATCCGCATCGCAAGGTGGCCGGGATCGACGCCGACCGGGCCGAGGTCCGCCTGGCCGACGGGGAGACCCTCCGCGGTGACGCCGTCCTGGTGGCGGCGGGCCCGTGGTCCCGTGAGCTGCTGGCCCCCGTGCTGTCCAGGGAACTCGTGCTGCACCGGCAGACGATGCTCTACTGCGACGTCCCGCCCGCCGACGCCGCTGCGTGGGCCGCGACCCCGGCGATCACGTCGCTCGGGTCCGACGGGGGCGCGTGGCTGGTGCCGCCCGTCGCCGGGACGCCGTTGAAGCTCAGCGCCGCGAGCGCGTGCCGCGTCGTCGACGAGATCGGCGGCGCCGCGGTGCCCTCGTGGTGGCGTGAACACCTGATCGACACGTTCGCCACGCTGATCCCGGGGTTCCGCCGGGACTGGCTGGTCGACACCCGGGACTGTCACTACCTGGCCCGGCGCTCCACCCTCGGCCCGATGCTCGCGGTCCTCGGCGACCGGGTCCTGACCTACGCGGCGTGCGGCGGCTCGTCGTTCAAGTTCGCCCCGCTGATCGCCCGGTCCCTCGCCGCGCGCCTGACCGGCGCCGACCCGGTCCCGACCGGACTCGAATCGCTCGACCGGCCGCTCGTGCGAGCGGGCGGTGTCCACCCGATCCGTCCTGCCCTGCGAGGTGTGTCGTGAAACTGCTCGCGCTGGAAGCCAGCCAGAACTCCTACTACTACCTGCCCCGGTATCAGCAGATCGAGGACTTCGGCGGTGTGCTGTACGTGCTCAACGGGATCGGGACCGAGGATCTCTGGCCGTCCGAGCGCTACCGGATCGCCGGCAGCAACCACATCGACGACCTGATCCGGCACGCCAAGGCATGGCACGCCGAGGAGTCGTTCGACGGCGTGCTCACCTTCTCCGAGTCCGGTGTGGTCCTGGTCGCCGCGGTGGCCGAGGCGCTCGGCCTGCCCGGTATCGGTGTCGACGCGGCGCGAACGAGCCGGAACAAGCTGATCATGCGGCAGGCGCACGAAAAGGGCGGGGCCGCGCATCCGGACTACCGGTTCGTCGAAGACCTCGATTCGGCTCTTCAAACGGCGGAGGACTTCGGCTATCCGGTGATTCTCAAGCCGACCCTCGGCGCGGCCAGCAACTTCGTCTTCCGGGTCGACGACGAAGAGAAGATGCGAGAACGCTACGCGCAGGCACGTGAAGGCATCGACGGGATGTCCTGGTACAACATGGAGGCCGAAGGGCTGGACCTCGGCCCGCACGGGCTGCTCGTCGAGTCCTTTCTGGACGGTCACGAGCACCTGATCGAAGCGGTCGCCTGGGACGACGAGGTCTACCTCGGGTCCATTGTGGACCGGGTGACTTCGGAGGGGGAGACCTTCGACGACGATGTGCACCACGCGCCCACGTCGCTCACGGCCGAGCAGGTGGCCGAAGTGCACGCGGTGGTCGCCGCCGGAGTGCGGGCGCAGGGGCTCACGCGCGGCGCGCTGCATGCCGAGGTCCGTTTCCATCAAGGAAAACCGTTCCTGCTGGAGATCGCCGTCCGGCCCGGCGGCGGGGGACTCGACCACATGGCGCGGCTTTCGGCCGGGTACGACCCGATCAAGGGACTCATGGACGTCTCCCGCGGGGTGCGGCCGGACGTCCGGCACTTCAGCCCGACCGGGCTGCACACCGCCGCGATGTGCCTGATCTGCCCCGGCGGCGTGATCGCGTCGATCGACGTCCCGCCCGCGGTGAACGAATCGGCTTCCTTGTACTACCTCAAGATCTTCGCCAAGCCGGGCGACCTGATCAAACGCCCGCCGCTCGGCAACAACATCTTCGGCGGCATCGGCGCGCTCGGCGCGTCCTTCGACGAAGCCATGCGCAACGCCAACGATCTCGCCGGGAAGATCGAGGTCAAACTCTCGGAAACCCAGAAGTAGCACCGAAACCGTACGACGAAACCGGACCCTTACCCAGGGCCCGGTGGCGGAAGACGCCCAAAACCGCGTGGAGGAAGCGTGTCACGGACTGCCACCCAACGGCACTACCTGATGGTCAGACCGACGTACTTCGACGTCGAGTACTCGATCAATCCCTGGATGGATCCGCGGAAACCGACGGACACCGAGCTGGCCATCGCCCAGTGGGAATGGCTGCGCGATTTGTACGTCGATCTGGGGCATCGGGTCGAGCTGCTCGAGCCGCTGCCCGGCCTGCCCGACATGGTGTTCGCGGCCAACGGGGCCACCGTGGTCGACGGGCAGGTGCTCGTCGCGCGCTTCCACCACGTGCAGCGGGCGGGCGAGTCCGACGCGTATCTCAAGTGGTTCCGAGGCAACGGATATCGCTACGTGCGGCAGGCGCAGTGGGTCAACGAGGGGGAGGGTGACTATCTCGTCGCGGGGAAGACGATCCTCGCAGGGACCGGCTTCCGCACGAATCCGGAGGCGCACAACGAATCGCGCGAGTTCTTCGGCCGTCCGGTGACCAGGCTGACGCTGATCGACCCGCGGTACTACCACCTCGACACGGCACTCGCGGTCCTCGACGACGACACGGTCATGTACTACCCGGGCGCGTTCTCCGAGGAGAGCCGCCTGCTGCTGAAAGAGCTGTATCCCGACGCGATCCTGGCCACGGAAGAGGACGCCGCCGTGTTCGGCCTCAACGCCGTCTCCGACGGCAAGCACGTCGTGCTCCCGCAGGCGGCCACCGAGCTGACCGCGCGGCTGCGGGAACACGGCTTCGAACCGATCGGCGCCGACCTGTCCGAATTGCTCAAGGCGGGCGGCAGTGTCAAGTGCTGCACGCTGGAACTGCGTGCCGGTTAGGGAGAGAAACTCGATGGATTCGGCTGTGCGGGACCGGGGCGGGCGCACCACGCTGCGCCGGATCGTCGTCGGGACGGCGTTGATCGCGGTCCCGGCGGTGGTCGTCGTCGTGGTGCTCGGCCTGGGGTCTGCCTACGCGCCTGTCGCGAGCACAGGCGCCAAGGCCGCGGGCGGCGGGCCCGACACCTACGCACGCCTGCTGGTCGCGCTGCCGGTGATCCTGGGCGCCTGCTACCTGGCGGGTGTCCTGGCCCGGCGGCTCGGCCAGCCCGCGGTGATCGGCGAGATCGTCGCCGGCATCCTGCTGGGCCCGTCGCTGTTCGGGCTCGTCTGGCCGGGCGCGTTCGGCTGGCTGTTCCCCGGCGGGGTGGTCACGGCGATCAACATCCTTTCGCAGCTTGGCCTGATCTTCTTCATGTACCTGGTCGGTTCGGAGATCGATCTCGCCGCGGTGCGCGAGCGCGGGTTCACCGCGGTGACGGTCAGCCAGGTCAGTATCGCGCTGCCGATGGTCTGCGGGATCGTGCTCGCGCTCGGCATGTACCCGACCTTCGGCGGTGACGTCGGCTTCCTCGCCTTCGGGCTGTTCATCGCGGTCTCCATGAGCGTGACGGCGTTCCCGGTGCTGGCGCGGATCCTGACCGATCGTGGCCTGTCGAAGACTCCGCTGGGGGCGCTGGCACTCACCTGCGCCGCCGTCGACGACGTCGCCGCGTGGTGCCTGCTGGCCGTCGTGGTGGCCGTCAGCCAGGGCGGGACGCCGTCCGAGGTCTTCCTGACCGTCGGGCTGACCTTGGTGTTCGTCGTGGTCATGCTCTACGCCGTCCGGCCGCTGCTGGCGAAGGCGCTCGCCCGCGTGCCGGAGTCCGCGGTGCTGGCGATCCTGCTCGGCGGGATCATGCTGTCGGCGCTGGCCACCAACGAGATCGGCATCCACGCGATCTTCGGCGCCTTCCTCTTCGGGGTGATCGCGCCGAGGAACGATCCGGTCGTCACCCGCGCGGCCGGGAAGCTCGGCAGCGTGACCCTGACGTTGCTGCTGCCGCTGTTCTTCGCCTACACCGGGCTGCACACCGAGTTCAGCCTGCTCGGCTCCGGATCGCTGTGGCTGTGGACCGTGGTGATCACGGCGGTGGCGGTGTTCGGGAAATGGGCGGGCAGCACCACGGCGGCCCGGCTGACCGGTGTCGGCTGGCGCGAATCACTGTCGCTCGGGGCGCTCATGAACTGTCGGGGACTGACGGAATTGGTGGTGCTCAACGTCGGCCTCCAGCTGAAGGTGATCAGCCCGGCGGTGTTCGCGATGCTCGTGATCATGACGCTCGTGTCGACGATCGCGACCGCCCCCGCGCTCACCTTCATCGCCAAGTTCAAGACGAGACCGCCGGTCCAGCGGCGGCGGAAAGTGGATAGGACGCCATGACCAGCAAGGAAACCCTAGTCAGCACCTTCGCCGAGGTCGTCCTCGACGACGAAGTCCGGGACACCATCGGGAGCGACCTGCGGTCCTTCCCGAACCCCGTCGACGACATCGACCGCTCGCTGGCGATGCTCCGCGTCGCGTTCTCGAAGCTGCCGATCGACCAGTCGCAGACGATCCTGGACTTCGGCAGGCACGTCGACACCCCCGGCGTCGCGCTCGTGCGCAACCTGCCGGTGGACCCGGCGCTTCCCGAGACACCGATCGACGGGGAACCCAGCAAGGACAAGAAGACGTTCGTCGCCGAGACCGTCCTTTTGGGACTGAGCCAGCTGCTCGGCGAGCCGGTCGGGTTCACCACCGAGAAGAGCGGGCGGCTCGTGCACGACGTCGTCCCGGTGTCGGCGGGGGCGCGGAGCCAGACCAACCAGAGCTCGCACGTGTTCCTGAACTTCCACAACGACATCGTGCACGACGAGGTCGGCAGGTACGACGTGTCCAATCCGGACTTCCTGGTACTGAACTGCGTGCGCCAGGACGGGAACAAGGAAGCCGTCACCTACTACGCCGACGGCAGGGACATCTCGGCCGCGCTGGACCCGGCGGTGCTCGACGTCCTGCGGCGCCCGCTGTTCCGGCTCAACGCTCCCGGCAGCTACGTGCGTGACGTGGCCAACGGTGCCGACGTGCTCTCCGATCTCGTGGCGGTCATCTCCGGGCCGGCGGAATCGCCGGAAGTGGCGATCTCGGCCAACGGTGTGGTGGGGGAGACCGTCGAGGCGGAACAGGCGCTGGAGGAGTTGCAGCGGGTCTGCCGCGAGGTCGCGCACCAGGTCAAGCTGGAGCCGGGGACGGCGCTGCTGATCAACAACCGGAAGGGGCTGCACGCGCGGTCGCAGTTCTTCGCGCGGCACAACGGGCGGGACCGGTGGCTGCAGCGGACGTACATCCGGCGCAGCCTGTGGACGATCCGGTACCGGGGGACGGCGGGGGACCGGCGGGTGCACTGAGGCCTCCCGCCCGCGGTCGCGACGTGCCCGGACGGACGACACGCGTGATCAGATGGACGACACGCGTGATTGGGCGGACGACACGTGTGATTGGGCGGACGACACGCGTGATTGGGCGGACGACTCACGTGCGGCCCGGGTCCGAGGCGTGTCGTCCGCCTGGACACGCGTGACGTCCGTCCAATCACGAGAGGCGGCCATCCAGTCACGCGAAGCCGCACCGGGCCGGGTTGCGAAAGCCACTTTCGCAACACTCGGACCGGGTGATCGTCCGGCGAGCGCGCCGCGAAAGCCACTTTCGGGACACCAGACGTCCCGAAAGTGGCTCTCGCGACACCCGGCCGGGCATGTTCGAGAAAGCGGCCATCCGGGTAACCCTCCGCCAAAGCACCCGACGGGAGGGAACCCGATGGCAGACAAGTTACGGCCGCCGCAGCAGCAGGAACCGCCGGGCGTGACGTCGAAAATGGATCCGCCGCCGCGCGACTCCATGGAGGACTACGAGGGGCGCGAGCTGCTGGCGGGCAAACGCGCGTTGATCACCGGCGGTGACTCCGGGATCGGCCGCGCGGTCGCCATCGCCTTCGCGAAGGAAGGCGCCGACGTGGCGATCGCCTACCTCAACGAGCACGAAGACGCGAAGTACACCGAGGAACGCGTACGCGCTGAAGGGCGCGAGTGCCTCCTCCTACCGGGTGATCTCGCCGAGGCGGCGCAGTGCCGCGAGATCGTGGATCGGACCGTGAAGGACCTGGGTGGCCTGGACATCCTGGTCAACAACGTCGCCACCCAGTGGCCGGTCGACAGCCCCGAAGAGCTCACCGACGAGCAGTGGACACACACGTTCGACGTGAACATCCACAGCTTCTTCCGGGTCACCAACGCCGCTTTGCCCCATCTGGGTGAGGGCTCGGTCATCATCAACACCGGTTCGGTGAACGGCCTGCGCGGCAACAAATCGCTCATCGACTACTCCGCGACCAAGGGCGCCGTGCACGCCTGGACGTACGCGATGGCGCAGGCGCTGGCCGATCGCGGCGTCCGGATCAACTGCGTCGCGCCCGGTCCGGTGTGGACACCGCTGATCCCGTCGACGTTCCCGCCCGAGAAGGTGGAGAAGTTCGGCCTCCAGGTCCCGTTCGAGCGGGCGGCGCATCCCGACGACCTCGCACCGTCGTACGTCTTCCTGGCGTCCAACCGGCTTTCTTCGTACTACAGCGGTGAGGTCATCGCCGCGCTGGGCGGCGAGACGACACCCGGCTGAGGCGCGCCACGGCGTCGACGACGGCTTCGGGCGCGAGGTCGTCCAGGCACGGATGGCCGGGCACGGGGCAGACCCGGGCCCGGCTGTCCCTGCATGCCGCGTGCTGGTCGCCGAGCACTTCGGACGGCACGCCGTAGGGCGCCCAGCGTGACGCCGGCACCACGGGCGCGAACAGCGAGACCACCGGCGTCCCGACGGCGGCGGCGAGATGGGCGGGGCCGGTGTTCGGCGCCACCACGACGTCCGCCGCCGCGAGCACGGCCGCCAGTTCGGGCAGTCCCGTTCGCCCGCCCAGATCGAGCGCGTCCCCGGCGACCTCCTTGGTCAGGACGCTTTCCGATGGCGACCCGGTGACGACGACGCGGCGCCCGGCGTCCTGCAGCGCCCGCACGATCGCGGCCGAGCGTTCGGCGGACGGCTGCCTTGCCGGGACCGACGCGGCCGGGTGGACGACCACGTAGTCCTCGTCGCCGACCAGTTCCTCCACCGGCGGCAGGGGCCAGCGGACGGCGAGACCGCCGTCGTCGCCGGGCGGCAACGAGAACCCGGCCTCCTGGGCCAGGGACAACATCCGGACCGGTTCCGGCGGATCACCCGGCACCCGGTGCCGCAGATCCAGCAAAGATCCGGGGTAGTCCTCGCTGATCGCGCCGATCCACGGCACCCCCGCCATCCGCAGCAGCAGTGCCAGCGGGAGCGGGGACTGGTGGAACGACGTCAAGATCAACGCCGCGTCGAAGGAGAACTCGCGCAAGCGCCGGACGAGCGCGTCGGTGTCCTCCTGGGTGACCGGCGGGGGCTCGGGGTCGATCCACGGAGCGCACCAGGTGATGACCTCGTCCACGCCGGGCAGCAGGTCGCCCGCGGCACGACCACGGGGCCCGGTCAGCAGGACCACGCGGTCCGCCCCGGCCGCGACCGCGCGGACGCAGGGGCCGGCGAGCAGGACGTCACCGAGGTTGTCCATCCTCGCGACCAGGACGTTCATCGAGTACCCGCGACGGCCAGGTGCACGGCTTCGGCGAGGTCTCGCGCGACGGTCGCCCGGCGACGGGCGCGGTCGATCTCCTCCGGCCGGGTCCGCGCGGTCGGGATGAGGATCCCGCGGGCCCCGGCGGCGAGGGCGGCGTCGACGTCGGCGCCGGTGTCGCCGATGACCACGCAGCGGCGGACGTCCACACCGAGCGCCTCCGCGGCCTGGCGCACCAGCCCCGGCTCGGGTTTGCGGCAGGCGCAGCCGTCACCGTCGTCGTGCACGCAGACCTGCCAGGTGCCGAACGGGCCGAGGGCCTGCTCGACACGGGCGTTCACGGCGGCCAGCCGGTCCGGGGTGATCAGCCCTTTCGCCACCCCGGACTGGTTGCTGACCACGCCGATCCTGATCCCGGCCGCCCGCAGGCCGTGCAGGAGTTCCTTGGCGCCGGGCACGGGACGGACGCCGTCGGGATCGTCGAGGTAGGGCACGTCGACGATGAGGGTGTCGTCCCGGTCGAACAGCAGTGCCTGCGGCCGCCGGGAAAGGCGGTGCCGCAGTTCCCCGCGCAGCCGGTGGTAGCAAGCCGCGGGCGGGATGAGGACGCTGGTCAGGAGCATTCGTGACACTTCGCCCGGGGTGAGCGGTCCCGGCGCGATGCGGCGCGCGGCGAACTCGGCGGTCACTCCCGCCCACACTCCGGCCGCCGCGGCCGCGGCCTTACGCCGTCCCAGCGCGAACAGAGCCGCGGCGCCCACCGCGCTGACGGTGGCCAACGTGTGCCGTTCGAGCCGCCCGTGTCCGGCTCCGGTCTGCTGCCGCCAGAGGACACCGTGCTTGTGCCGCATGAGCGCGTCGTCGGCGTTGCCCCGTTGCGCGCGGAGGCTGGCCAGCGGGCCCGACCGTTTGGGCGGATGGACCGTGACCCGTTCACTCCGCGCGATGAGGTGGCCCGCCTTGGCGACCTGCAAGGCCAGATCCGAGTCCTCCCGGTACGCACGGGGGAAGCGTTCGTCGAAGCCGCCGACCTCGGCGAGCACCGACCGGCGGTAGGCCATGTCGGCGGTGATCCACCTGGCCGTCTCCAGCCCGGCCGTGCCGCGTTCGTCGTCGGTCGGGCGGCGGTCCGGCGGCAGCGGTACGACGAGCCGCGCCTGCGACGCCGCCGTCTCCGGCCCGAGGGGGAGGAGGTCTTCGGCGAGTTTCCGCGGCCAGTCCGAGCCGATCACCACGTCGTCGTCGAGGAAGGCGATCCACTCACTCTCCGCGCGCCGCCAGCCGGCGTTCCGGGCGGCGGCG
Source organism: Amycolatopsis sp. NPDC057786 (assembly GCF_042797905.1). NCBI lineage: Bacteria > Bacillati > Actinomycetota > Actinomycetes > Pseudonocardiales > Pseudonocardiaceae > Amycolatopsis > Amycolatopsis sp. NPDC057786. Next base: position 8,230 of record NZ_JBHVKW010000126.1, on the reverse strand, counting down.
GGACCGCGTCCGCCGGAGCGGACCACTTCGATTTCCGTACTGGACGGGGGAAGCCGCAGATCCTCGCCGCCGGGCCGGTCGTCGGCGACGATGATCCGCGCGGGCCGGGGTTCCCCGGCGGCTTCGATCCCGGCCAGGAGCGTGCGGAGATTCTCCCGGCCGGTCGTCGGAATCACGATCGTGTAGTCGAGGTCGCTCACCCTCTTCCGGTACCCGGGAGCCACCGCCGCAAACTCCGGTCACGCCGGGATCGCGTCGGTCTTCCGCTGCCAAGCGCGATGTTCGCCCAGTTGCGCGACGAACGAGGCGAAGAAGCCGTCGGGCAGGGTCGCCTCGGCCGCCGTGGTGGTCACGACGCCCTGGTCGATCAGGGTTTCGGTGTCGTCGGCCAGCTTCGAGGTCACTCCGGCCCGGCGCAGCAGGTCCAACCCCGAGCCGAAGGCGGCCACCGGTTTACCGTGTTTGTACGCCTCGGCGACGAAATGTACCGCGTACCCGTCACGTTCGAGGATGTTGATCGCGCTCGGGCCACACGGGACGGCGACGGCGTCGTAGAGCACCGAAGCCATGGTGTTGAGCTGCCTGTCCGGCCGCAGCGGGTCTCCTTCACCGCCTGGCCGGAGTTCGGCTTCGGTCGGCGCGAGGACCTCGGCGATCGCGCCCTGCTCGGTCAGCGCCTCGACCAGGCGGCCTACGCCGATGGTGTCCACCCCGTCGGCGGCCAGCACCGCGATCTTCCGGCTGGTCGGCGCGACGGAAGGCTGGTTGAGCTGCGACAGCGCGGGGGACGTGCGGTCGTGGTGAGGGGTGGCAGGCGCGGCGGGCACGCTCACGCCGATCCCCTCGGCCACCCTGGCCGCGAGGTCGTGGTCGACGTTGTTGAGCTCGGCGACGGTCCGCGCCCGGACCTCGCGGTCCTCGACCTTGCCGAGCTCGAACCGGAAAGCGGCGACGATGTGCTCGCGTTCGACCTGGGACATGCTGTTCCAGAACAGTGTGGCCTGACTGTAGAAGTCCTTGAAGCTCTCGCTGCGCTCCCGGATCTTGTGGCCGGCCACGGCCTCGGTGTAATGCCGGAAGACACCGGAATCGGCGATCGCCGGGCAGCCGCCGCCGAGCGAGTTCGGGAAGTAGCTCGTCCGTCCTTTGTGGATGTTCTGCTGCCCGTACCCGTCGCGCTGGTTCGTGTGCACCGGCGCGATCGGCCGGTTCACCGGGAGCTGGGAGAAGTTGGGTCCGCCGAGCCGGATCAGCTGCGTGTCGAGGTAGGAGAAGTTCCGTGCTTGCAACAGCGGATCGTTGGTGAAGTCGATGCCAGGGACGATGTTCGCGGTGTGGAAGGCGATCTGCTCGGTCTCGGCGAAGAAGTCGTCGGGGTTGCGGTCCAGGACCATCCGCCCGACCGGCCGCACCGGCACCTGCTCCTCGGGGATGATCTTCGTGGCGTCCAGCAGGTCGAAGTCGAAGTCGTGTTCGGAGTCCTCGTCCACCAGCTGGACGCCCAGCTCCCATTCCGGGTACTGTCCGGCCTCGATGGCGTCCCACAGGTCGCGGCGGTTGAAGTCGGGATCCTTGCCCGCGATCTTCTGGCATTCGTCCCACACCAGGGAATGCGTGCCGAGCACGGGCTTCCAGTGGAATTTCACGAAGGTTCCCTTGCCGACGGCGTTGACGAGCCGGAACGTGTGGACACCGAAGCCCTGCATCATCCGGTAGCTGCGCGGCAGGGCGCGGTCGGACATCAGCCAGAGCACCATGTGCAGGCTTTCCGGTTGCAGCGAAACGAAATCCCAGAAGGTGTCGTGCGCCGACTGTGCCTGCGGGATCTCGTTGTGCGGCTCGGGTTTGACCGCGTGCACGAAGTCGGGGAACTTGATGCCGTCCTGGATGAAGAACACCGGCATGTTGTTGCCCACGAGGTCGTAATTGCCCTGACGGGTGTAGAACTTGGTCGCGAAGCCGCGGACGTCGCGGACGGTGTCGGCCGAGCCACGCGAACCCGCGACGGTGGAGAACCGCACGAACACGGGGATCTTCTCGCCGCTGGTGAGGAACTCCGCGACCGTGTAGTCGGCCAGCGCGTCGTCGTAGGCCTCGAAGAAGCCGTAGGCGCCCGCGCCACGCGCGTGCACGACCCGTTCGGGGATGCGCTCGTGGTCGAAATGCGTGATCTTCTCGCGCGCGTGGAAATCCTCCAGCAGCGTCGGACCCCGGGCTCCCGCGGTCAGGGAGTCGTTCGTGTGATCGACGCGGACACCCTGCTGGGTGGTCAGCGCGGACTGCTCCGGGTCCACGCGGTTCGCGCCCAGTTGTTCGTCCTTCGCGTCCTCTCGATGCTGTGCCACTGGTGTCGCCCCTTCGCGGTGGTGGTTTCCCTCGCGGCTACCCCGGCACTGTTTCGGCAAAACGACATCGGGTAACCGGCCTGCGAATACTTCGAGGAGGTGCGAATGACGACGGTGGACCGGCCTGCCGTACTGGAGATCCGCGACCCCGCCGACGACAGCCTCGTCGGCACCGTCAAGGCGGCGACCCCCGATGGCGTCGCCACGGCGATCGCCATGGCGAAACGGCGGGCCCCGGGCTGGGCCGCCACACCGGCGGCCGAACGCGGGGTCGCGCTGAAGGACGCGGCCAGGTCGCTCCGGGATCGCGCGGGTGAACTCGCCGTCCTCATCGAGAGCGAGACCGGAAAGCCCCGCGACGAGGCCGAAGAAGGTGTCCTGGCCGGAGCCGGGACCCTGGAGCAGTACGCCGAACTGGGCCCGGTGCACCGCGGACGATCGCTGCTGGGCGATCCGTCGGCCACCGATCTGATGGTGCCCGAACCGCGGGGCGTGGTCGTAGCGCTGACGCCGTGGAACGACCCCGTCGCCGTGGCCTGCGGGCTGCTGGGTGCCGCGGTGGTCACGGGCAACACGGTGGTGCACAAGCCGAGTGAACGCTGCCCGCACACCGGCGCCTGGCTGGGGAACGCGCTGTCGGAGGTTCTTCCCGAGGGAGTGCTGCAGACCGTGCAGGGCGACGGGAGCGTCGGCGCCGAACTCGCGGCCCACGCGGACGTCGACGTCATCGCGCATGTCGGGAGTACCGTCGCGGGCCGGTCGATCGCGGCGAGCGCGGCGAGGACCGGCGCCAAGGCGTTGCTGGAGAACGGCGGCAACGATCCGCTCGTTGTCGACGCCGGAGTGGATCCGGTCTGGGCGGCCGAACAGGCGGCGACCGGGGCCTTCGCCAACTCAGGCCAGATCTGTGTCTCGGTCGAACGGATCCTGGTGCACCGGGACGTCGCGGGCGCCTTCATCACGGCGCTGGTCGCCGAAGCGGGCAGGCGTGAACTGGCCCCGCTCGTCGACCGGCGTCACCGCGAGGGGGTGCACGCCCAGGTCGCGGAAGCGATCGCGCAAGGTGCCGATCCGCTGGTCGGCGGCGTCGTGCCGGACGGTCCCGGTGCCTTCTACCCGGCGACGGTGCTCACCGGATGTACCTCCGGGATGCGGATTCTCCGCGAGGAGACGTTCGGCCCGGTCGCGCCGGTGACAGTGGTCACGGACTTCGAGCAGGCGCTCGAACAGGCGGCCGACGGCGAGTACGGGCTCGCCGCCACGGTGCTGACCCCTTCGATGGCGCACGCGCAGCGGGCCTGGCGTGAACTCCCGGCCGGGACCGTGAAGATCAACAACGTCTTCGGTGGTGCCCCTGGCGGGGCCGCCCATCCACGGGGTGCCAGCGGCAGCGGCTACGGCTACGGGCCCGAACTGCTCGACGAGATGACTCAGACCAAGGTCGTCCACCTGGCACCACCGGTGCAGTGATGCGCTGGACGGCGCCGTTCGCCTGGGTCTCCCGGGCGTTCCGGGTTCCGGGGGAGGAACGCCGGAGTCTCATCCAGACCACGAAGGCCGCGGCCGCGGCGGTGATCGCGTGGATCGTCGCGACGGCGGTGCTGCGCCTGCCGCAACCTTTTCTCGCGCCGTACGCGGCGGTTTTCCTGGTTCAGGCCACCGTCTACCGCTCCCTGCGCGGCTGGGCGCAGCAGGTCGGGGCCGTCGGTGCGGGGGTGCTGCTCGCGGCGGGTGCCGGTCAGCTCATCCCGTCGGTGACGGTGGCGCTCGGGCTGGTCATCTTCGTCGGACTGCTGATCGGTTCCTGGCGGGGTTTCGGCGATTCGGGGGTATGGGTCGGGATCACCGGCATGCTGCTGATCTCCTACGGCAACGCGACCGAACCCATCCTGCTCGCCGACCGGCTGCTGGAAACGGCGCTGGGCGCGGCGATCGGCGCGGTCCTCAACGCCGTGATCCTGCCGCCGCTGCACGGCCAACGGCTACGGGACGCGACGTCGCGGCTGGCCGCGGCGATCGCCGACATCCTCGACGAGACCGCGGATCTGGTCCGCGGCGGCGATTCGGCCGACGGCCTCGAAGACCGGCTGCAGGACGTCCGCAGCCTGGCCGCGGAGGCGGAAGACGCGATCGGCTGGACCCGCGAAGGCCGGTACCTGAACCTCCGTGGACGGCGTGAGATCCGCGAAGAACCCTTGTCGAATCTCATTTCCCTGTGGCAGCCACTCGCCCAGCTGATCGATGCCGTGAGCGAGGCCGCCCGGAGCGAGCAGCCGTTCCGTCATCCCGGCGAGCACGCGCGCGGGGTGGTCGCCGACTTGCTCGAAGCACTCGCCCAGGTGGCCCGTTCGGGTGACCCGGGCAAACTCGATCGGTGCCGCAGGCTGCTCGACGAGATCGACCATCTGCTCGTCACGCCCACGGACGAGGTCACGACCTCCATCGGCCTGGGGGCGATGGCGCTACCGGCCCGCCGTCTCGTCCAGCGGCTCCGCGCCGATTAAGCCGGGGCGACGGTGGGTAACCGTACCCATGAGCAGCAGTGGCAAGCGGATCGTGGTCACCGGCGCCACCGGCAACGTCGGGACGGCGGTGGTGCGCGCGCTGGGCGCGGACCCCGAGGTCGGGTCGATCGTCGGGCTGGCGCGGCGCCCCAGCCGCTGGGAGAGCCCGAAGACCGAGTTCGTCACCGCCGACGTCGCCCGCGACGACCTCCGGGCCGTGTTCGACGGCGCCGACGTGGTGATCCACCTGGCCTGGCTCTTCCAGCCCACCCACCGGCCCGAGGTCACCTGGCGGGCCAACGTGCTGGGTTCGATCCGGGTGTTCGAAGCCGCGCAAGCGATGCGGGTGCCGTCGCTGGTGTACGCGTCGTCGATCGGGGCGTACTCGCCGAGGGACGACGACCACCCGGTGACCGAGGAATGGCCGACGCACGGCTCGCCCAAGGCGGCGTACACCAGGGAAAAGGCTTATGTGGAACGGGTTCTCGAGGCGTTCGACCGAAGTCATCCGCGGATCCGGGTGGTGCGGGTGCGCCCCGGATTCCTCTTCCAGAAGGCCGCCGCGCCCGAACAGCGCCGCCTTTTCGGCGGGCCGCTCGTCCCGGGCAAACTGCTGAGGCCGTCGCTCGTCCCGATCCTTCCGGACATCCCGCAACTGAGGGTCCAGACCGCGCACACCGAAGACGTGGCCGACGCCTACCGCCGTTGCGCGCTTCAGGACGTCAAGGGCGCCTTCAACATCGCCGCCGACCCGGTACTGGACACCCGTGCGCTGGCACGGATCTTCGGCGCCAGGCCGGTGAAGGTCCCGGCCGCCTTCGTCCGGCACGCGCTCGCCGCGGCCTGGTCGCTACACCTGATTCCGGCCAGTCCGGGGCTTTTCGAAGCGGTGCTGCATCTCCCGGTGATGGACTGCACGCGCGCCAGGGAAGAACTGGGCTGGACGCCGCGATACTCGTCGGAGGACGCGATCGAAGCGTTCCTCAAGGGATTGCGGGAAGGCGAGGGGTTCCCGACCGAACCGCTGAAGCCGGACGTCGGCCGGGGACACGAATTCGCCACCGGGGTGGGGGAGCGGCCGTGAACGAGAAGGAGCTGCTGCAGACGCTGACCAAGGTGGTGTCCACTTTGGACGGCACTTCGGTACGGTTCGCGGTCGCGGGCGGTCTCGCCGTGTACGCGCGGGGCGGCCCGCCGTCCGACCACGACGTCGACCTCTTCCTCAAACACGAGGACATCGAGGAAGCGGCGGAGGCGCTGGTAGCCGCGGGCCTGAGACGGGTGCGTCCGCCGGAGGACTGGCTCACCAAGGTGTACGACGGCGACTGTCTCGTCGACCTCATCTTCCGGCCCAACCATCGGCCGGTCACCGACGAGATGCTCGACCGCGCCTCGTTGATGCGGGTCGGGTCGACCGCCGCTCCCGTGCTCAACGGGACCGACCTGCTCGTCGACAAGATGCTCGTGCTCAGCCCGCATCGCTGCGATTTCGGGCCGCTGCTGCGGATCGCCCGTGACCTCCGCGAGCAGGTCGACTGGCACCGGGTGGCCGAGGAGACCGCCGAATCGCCGTACGCCTGGTCGTTCCTGACCCTGCTCGCGGCGCTGTCCATCATCGACGGAAAGGAGCTTCCGATGCCCGAGGAAGCGCCACAGTACCTGGTCGCCAGGCTCACCAAGGCGCTGGCGGAGGATCCGAGGACCGCCGAACTCGGCGTGCACGTCACCGTGCGCGGTGACCAGGTCCGGCTCAGCGGCGAAGTGCCCTGCGCCAACCGCAAGGCCGACATCGAGGCGGTCGTCTGCGAGCACATAGCGGCCGAGCTGGTGCACAACGACGTCCGGCTGGCCGACGTCCGCGAGCCGTCGCACGCCGAGGAGATCCGGTGATCCGGGTCGCCGCGGTCGGGGACGTCCACCTCGGGGAGGACAACCGGGGCCTGCTGCGGCCGGCATTGGACAACATCGCCGACCACGCGGAGGTGCTGCTGCTCGCGGGCGACCTCACCCGGCACGGCGGCATCGAAGAGGCCAGGGTGGTGGCCGACGAGTTCGCCGGACTCCCCGTCCCCGTGGTGGCGGTGCTCGGCAACCACGACTACCACTCGGACGAGGCGGAAGCGGTCAGCGGCCTGCTGGAAGAAGCCGGGATCACCGTTCTGGAGGGTTCGGCGACCACCGTGGAACTGGACGGTGGGAAGCTGGGCGTCGCCGGGGTGAAAGGGTTCGGCGGCGGGTTCGCGGGCAAATGCGCGAGCCGGTTCGGCGAACGCGAGATGAAGGACTTCATCGAACACACCATGGCGGCCGCCCAGCGGCTGCGCACCGCGCTGGAAGGGCTCGAACACGAGCAGCCCGACGTGACCGTCGCGCTGACGCACTACTCGCCGATCCCCGGCACCCTGCACGGAGAACCGCCGGAAATCTACCCGTTCCTGGGTTCGTACCTGCTGTGCGAGCCGATCGACGACGCCAAGGTGGCGCTCGCCGTGCACGGACACGCGCACTACGGCAGCGAACAAGGCGTCAGCCCGGGCGGCGTCCCCGTGCGCAACGTCGCCCAGCCGGTGATCCGCGCGGCGTACGCGACGTACGTACTCGAACCTGCGAAAGTGCTGACATGAGGGATCGATTCCATGGTCAACTGAGCGTCCTCGGCGAGCTCCTGTCGAGCATGTGCGGGATGGCCTGCGAGGAACTGCGCCTCGCGAACCGGGTGTTCCTCGACCGGGACGCCGAAGCCGCCGCCGAACTCGCGGCGGTCGAGGAGAAACTGAACGGGGCGCGGACCATGTGCGAGGAGACCGCGCAGAAACTGCTCGCCCTGCAGGCGCCGGTCGCGCGCGACCTGCGGACCGTGCTCGCGGCGGTGTACTGCGCCGACCGGCTGGAGCGGATGGGTGATCTCGCCCAGCACATCGCCGACCAGGCCGCGCGAGCGCCGGAATTCGCCGTCCCCGAGGCGCTCGCCGGCCGGTTCGGCGAGATGGCAGGCCTCGCCTGCTCGATGGCGGAAGACCTCGGCGCGGCGATCGAGGGACCGACCGCGGAGGTCTTCCACTCGCTCGCCCGGTCCGATCAGCGGGTCGACGCGCTGTACGAGGAGCTGATGACGCTGGTCACCGGGCCGGACTGGCCGCACGGCGTCGCGCCCGCGATCTCGGTGGCGTTGCTGGCGCGGTTCTACGAGCGGTTCGCGGACCAGGCCGTCTCGGTGGCGCGGCGGGTGGACTTCGCGCTCACGGGTGAACTGCCGGAGTCTTCGGTGCGGGACGTTCCTGCCGAGCTTTGAGGTTTGCTTCGCGTGTCCTGGCTGGAGTAGCGATGCCGGGGGGTTGCGAAAGCCACTTTCGCAACCTTGAGTGTTGCGAACGTGGCTTT
>NZ_JBHVKW010000125.1:0-22451 GCF_042797905.1 Amycolatopsis sp. NPDC057786 | reverse complement strand
ACCTTCAACGTTGCGAAAGTGGCTTTCGCAACGTCGGCCGTGGCCAGATAGGTACCTAAAGCACCCCTTGCCTAGAAGCCGAAACGCCACTCACGACCCGTTGCCGAGCCACGTTTTCCTTACACCTCAACAACCCTCACCTGGAATACAGGAAGGCCCCTTCTTCGCGCCTAACGCAAGGAAGGGGGCCTTCGTGTAGTCAGAAGTCATGAATGGACCGTTCATGACTTCCGGGACTTGACACGCCCCTATGCGGATGGTTCACGATAGAGAGGCGACCACCGCGGACCCGAGTTCGGCGGTGGTGGACTTCCCGCCGAGGTCGGGGGTTCGCACGGCCCCCTCCTCGAGAACCTTCTCCACCGCCGCGCGGACATCTTGTGCCGCGGCGGTTTCCCCGAGATGGTCGAGCAGCATCGCCCCCGCCAGGATCTGCGCCACCGGATTCGCGATGCCCTGTCCGGCGATGTCGGGAGCGCTGCCGTGCACCGCCTCGAACATGGAAGGGAGCTCACCGGTCGGATTGATATTGCCCGAAGGCGCCATTCCGAGCCCGCCCGTCACGGCCGCCGCCAGGTCGCTCAGGATGTCGCCGAACAGATTGGAAGCCACCACGACGTCGAGCCGGTCCGGCGCCTGCACCATCCGCGCGGCGAGCGCGTCGACATGACACTGCTCGGCATGCACGTCCGGGTACTCCGCGGAGATTTCGGCGAAGATCTCGTCCCAGAACGGCATCGAGTGAATGAGCCCGTTGGACTTGGTCGCCGAACAGACCCGCCCCGTGCGCGTCTTCGCGAGTTCGAAGGCGTAGCGGACGATCCGCTCCACCCCCACCCGCGTGAACACGGATTCCTGTAAGACGAACTCGTTCCCCAGCCCACGATTGTGCCTGCCGCCGATCTCCGAGTACTCGCCCTCGGAGTTCTCCCGGACGATCACCATCTCCAGTTCGTCGGCGCCGCGGCCCGCCAGCGCCGACGTCGTCCCCGGCAGCAACCGGACCGGCCGGAGGTTGACGTACTGGCTGAACGCGCGCCGGACCGGAATGAGGAGACCCCACAACGACACGTGGTCCGGGACGCCGGGAAAGCCGACGGCGCCGAGAAAGATCCCGTCGAAAGCCGAAAGCCGCTCGATCCCGTCGGCGGGCATCATCGAGCCGGTTTTGGTGTACCGCTCACAACTCCAGTCGAATTCCGTCCAGGACAAGGAGAAGTCATGCGATGCCGCCGCGCGGTCGAGGACCTTGCGGGCCTCGACCGTCACGTCCACGCCGATCCCGTCGCCGGGAATGCTCGCGATCCGATAGGAGGTCCCTGCTCGAGAAGTCACAGAGCCACCGCGATGTACTTGGTCTCGAGGAACTCGTCGATGCCGACGGTGCCGCCCTCACGGCCGAGCCCGGACTGCTTGATCCCGCCGAACGGCGCCGCCGGGTTCGAGACCAGTCCCTGGTTGAGGCCGATCATGCCGGCCTCCAGCCGTTCCGAGACCCGCAGTGCCCGCTTGAGATCGGAGGTGTACACATAGGACACGAGCCCGAATTCGGTGTCGTTCGCCGCCGCGATGGCCTCGTCCTCGCTGTCGAACGGGGTGATCGGGGCGACCGGCCCGAAGATCTCCTCCGAAGCGAGCCTGGCGTCCTTGGGCACGTCGGTGAGCACCGTGGCCTGATAGAAGTTACCCGGACCGTCCACTGTGGATCCACCGGTGAGAACACGTGCTCCTCGCTCGGTGGCGTCGGCGACCAGGCCACTGACCTTCTCGACGGCGGCTTCGTCGATGAGGGGGCCGACGACGACACCCTCCTCGGTGCCGCGCCCCATCGGCAACGCCTCCATGCGCTCGGTGAGGCGCCGGGAGAACTCGTCGACGATGCCCCGCTGGACATAGAAGCGGTTCGCGGCCGTGCAGGCCTCGCCGATGTTGCGCATCTTCGCGGTCATCGCGCCTTCGATCGCCGCGTCGAGGTCGGCGTCTTCGAAGACGAGGAAGGGGGCGTTGCCGCCGAGTTCCATCGAAGTGCGGAGCACCTTGTCCGCGCACTGTTCCAGTAGCTTCCGTCCGACACCGGTCGAGCCGGTGAAGGACAGCTTCCGAGCGCGGCCGTCACGGATCAACGGCTCCATCACACCACCGGAATCCGATGTCGTGAGCACGTTCAGCACACCTTCCGGCAGCCCCGCTTCGGCGAGGATCGCCGCGAGGGCCAATATCGAAAGGGGGGTCTGAGCAGCGGGTTTGATGACCATCGTGCAGCCTGCCGCGACCGCGGGCCCGATCTTGCGGGTACCCATCGCCATGGGGAAGTTCCACGGCGTGATCAGCAGACACGGCCCGACGGGCTGCTTCGTCACGAGGAACCGGCCCGCCCCGTTGGGAGCGACGGCGTAACCACCGTCGATCCGGACGGCTTCCTCCGCGAACCAGCGGAAGAACTCGGCGGCGTAGGTGATCTCGCCCTTCGACTCCGCGAGTGGTTTGCCCATCTCGAGGGTCATCAGCAGCGCGAGTTCGTCGGCGCGCTTGATCAGCAGTTCGTAGGCGCGGCGCAGGATCTCACCGCGTTCGCGCGGGGCGACGTTCGCCCAGTCGGCCTGTGCGGCGACGGCCGCGTCGAGTGCGCTGACACCGTCCGCCGGTGACGCGTCGGCCACCTCGCACAGGGCTTCGCCTGTCGAAGGGTCGAGAACGGGGAAGGTCTTCCCGTCCGTGGCGGGTACCCACTTGCCGCCGATGAACAGTTCCTTGCCGACCGACGTGACGACGCCGGCCTCACTGATCGAGCTCATCCCAACGCTCCTCCATGTTGTCCCGAACGCCATGCTATGGATATTGTCAACAATCGACAACAGCTCAGCCGACCTAGGAGCGCAGCCCATGGCCCAGCTATCACCGCTGCTCAAGCAGGCAACGCCGGTCGTGGTCGACCACGGTGAGGGGGTTTACCTCTACGGCACCGATGGCAAACGTCACCTGGATTTCACCGCCGGTATCGGCGTGACCAGCACCGGCCACTGCCACCCGCACGTGGTGAGCGCGGCGCGGGAACAGATCGGCAAACTCGTCCACGGGCAGTACACGACGGTCATGCACAAGCCGATGCTGGAGCTGACCGAGAAGCTGGGCGATGTCCTCCCGGAAGGCCTGGACTCCCTCTTCTACGCGAACTCGGGCAGCGAGGCGGTCGAGGCGGCGCTCCGCCTGTCACGGCAGGCCACGAAACGCCCCAACGTCATCGTCTTCCAGGGCGGGTTCCACGGCCGGACCGTCGCGGCGGCGACGATGACGACCTCGGGCACCCGGTTCAGCGCCGGGATCTCGCCGCTCATGTCCGGCGTGCACGTCGCGCCCTTCCCCTACGCGTTCCACTACGGCTGGGACGAGGAGACCGCGACGAAGTTCGCGCTGCGCGAGCTCGACTACCTCTTCGCGACGGTCTGCGCGCCGAACGAAACGGCCGCGTTCTTCATCGAGCCGGTGCTCGGCGAGGGCGGGTACGTCCCGGCGAACACCGAGTTCCTGGCCGGGCTGCGGGAACGCGCCGACAAGCACGGGATCCTGCTGGTGATGGACGAGATCCAGACCGGCTTCGGCCGGACCGGCCGGTTCTGGGGACACGAGCACTTCGGGGTGCGCCCGGACATCGTGCTCATCGCGAAAGGCCTCGCGAGCGGGTTCCCGATCTCGGGTATCGCCGCGTCGGAAGAGCTGATGGCGAAGGCGCTCCCCGGTTCCCAGGGCGGGACCTACGGCGGCAACGCGGTGGCGTGCGCGGCGGCGATCGCCACGCTCGAAGTGATCCAGCAGGAGGGCCTGGTCGAGAACGCCGCCGAACGGGGACGCCAGCTCCTGGAAGGCGTGCGGGTGATCGCGGACAAGTCACCGTCGATCGGCGACGTCCGCGGGCTGGGGCTGCTGGTCGGTTCCGAGTTCACCACGCCGGACGGCGAGCCGGACACCGCGAAGGCCCAGGCGGCCCAGAAAGCCGCGTCCTCCACCGGATTGCTGCTGCTGACCTGCGGGGCGTACATGAACGTCGTCCGGATGGTGCCGCCGCTGATCGTCGACTCCGCACAGGTCGACGAGGCACTGCGTATCTGGGGCGACGCGGTGGCGGGGGTCGAGTGATGGCCCGCTACATCACGATCACCCTCGACAAACGCGGAGTGTCCTGCCGGGCCCGGTTGCTCGACGCCGAAGCCCCGCGGACCTGCCGCGCCGTCTGGGACGCGTTGCCGCAGAGCGGTTCGGCATACCACGCGAAGTACGCGCGCAACGAGGTCTACACGCTTGTGCCGCCCTTCGCCGAACCGAAGCCGGGCCGCGAAAACCCCACGGTGACCCCGATTCCGGGGGATGTCGTGTACTTCGGGTTCGAGGCGTGGGAGATCGGCAACCCGGCGTACGGCTACGACGAGGACAGTGAGGCGCACAGCGACCAGGGCGCGACGGACCTCGCGATCTTCTACGGCCGCAACAACCTCCTGATCAACGGCGACGCGGGCTGGGTGCCCGGCAACGTGTTCGCGACGATCGAAGAGGGACTGGCGGAAATGGCCGAAGCCGCCCAGGACCTCTGGTTGCGAGGTGTCGAGGGCGAAACGCTTTCGTTCGCACGCGCGTAGGAAACCCGTGGGCGGTGCGGGTTTCCACCCTCACCGCCCACGGGCCGGCACCCCACCCTGGCTTACTGTCGTGCTTCGGTGAGCCGGTATTCGACGCCCCCGACCTCTTCGCCGCGCTGGTCGACCTGGGTCACGTGGACGGTGTACTGGCCACCGGCCGCCTCGGCGCCGGCGGTGAAGCTCAGCTTGGCGCCCACCTGTTCGCCCGATTTGAAGGTCAGACCGCTGATCCGCGCTCGCTGTGGGTTCACGATGGCCAACTCGGTCTCACCGACCCGTTCGACGCCCTCGCCCTTCGCACCCGCTGCCCGCCAACGTGCGGCGAGATCGGGACCGAGGTCGATGGTGATCCGTCCCGGGCCGGTGAACGGCCTGCCCGGCTGGGTGAAGACGATGTCGCCGACCGCCGTCGGGTCGGGGCCGTCCCAGCCGAACACGATCGGCCGGAATTCCGGGATCTTGATCCTGAACGGTACGGCGTTCACGTTGTGCCAAGCGATGTTGTTGTTGTTCCGCGCGTTCGCCGACGTGCTCAGGCCCTCGGTCGGCAGGTCGGTCGGTGACAGCCACCGCGCCAGCAGGCAGAAATGCGAGCCGATCGGGACCTTCCACGGGATGACGACCCGTTTGGTGCCGTAGGGCACGTCGACGTTGGTGGCCGAACCGATGTAGGTCCACTGGCTCGACCACTGTGCCACGGTGCCTTGCTTCGTGTAGTAGACCTGCAGCGTCCCCTTCTCGAGCGCGTCCCCGTACGGGCCCGGGTTGTTCAGTGTGACGTGGATGTAGGCGGTGCTCCCCTGGACGATCGGATCGTCCGTGGCGCAGAGGATCGTCGGCGAGAAGCAGACCCGGATGTCGGGACTGGAGTAGAGCGAGCCGGACGAAGGCTCGAACCCGACGTCGGACGTGTTGTCCCGGATGAAGACGTCGGCCCTGGCTTCCGGCGCGGCCTGCACCGCGGGTGCGATACCGGCGAACAGCGTCGCGGCGGCCAAGACGGCCGAGGCGAGCAGCGTTCGGCGGCGTCGCGGATTTCTGCTGATCATGGTCCCCTCCTTGGGCGAAACATTCGACCCGCTGACCGTCCGCCAGACCGGTTGTGGCGGGGTTGCGGAGATCGTGTGCCCTAATTGGCCGATTTCGGTGGGTCTTCGCCCGGATACGCTCACCGGGGTCACATGCCGGAGGGAGCAGGGTGCCCGGGTCAGGGGAGCTACGGGTGCTGGGCCCGGTCGAAGCGATCGGCCCCACCGGGCGGGCGGAGCTGCACGGCGCCCGCCAGCGAGCCGTGCTCGGCGTTCTCGCCCTGCACGCGGGCTCGGTCGTCCCGATCCCCCGCCTGGTCGACGTGCTGTGGGGTGAAGATCCCCCGCGCACCGCGGTGAAGACCCTCCACAGCCACGTCGCCCGGATCCGGCAGGCACTGGAGGACTGCGGTTTTCCGCCGGTCCTGCTCACCCGCAAGCCCGGGTACGTCCTGACGGTGGCACCGTCCTCTGTCGACGCTCTCCGGTTCGAAGAAGAACTTCATGCCGCCAAGCGGAGCAATCCGGGTGAGTCAGTGGCGGCGTTGCGCGAGGCGTTGCGGCTCTGGCGCGGCGACGCCTTCGCGGACGCCGAACTCGACGGCTGGGGACTGCGCGAGGTCGAACGGCTCCAGGAACTACGGCTGTCCGCATGGGAAGAACTTTGGGACGCGGAGCTCAGTCTCGGTGATCACGAGGAGGTCCTCCGGGAACTTCCGCGGCTCCGCGCCGAGCAGCCCTACCGCGAACGGCTCGCCGCGCTGCACATGCTCGCCCTGCACCGCTGCGGGAGACATGCCGAGGCACTGGAGACGTTCCAGGCCGTGCGCCGGGGGCTGGCCGACGAGTTCGGCGTCGATCCCGGCCCGGAACTGGTCGAACTGCACACGTCGATCCTGCGCCGGGCGCCCGAGCTCGATGTGCCCGCGCGGGGCACCGCGCCCGCGCAACTCCCCGCCCGCGTCGGGCACTTCACCGGACGGCGGCAGGAGCTCGCTTCGCTCGACGCTCTCCTCGACGAAGCCGAGCCGCCGGTCGTGGTCATCTCCGGGGCGGCGGGGATGGGTAAATCGGCGCTGGCCGTGCAGTGGGCGCACAGCATCGCGGACCGCTTCCCCGACGGCCAGCTCTTCCTCGACCTCGCCGGGCATGATCCGGTCGAAGCCGTGTCGCCGGGCGAGGCCCTCGCTCATCTGTCGCGCGGACTCGGACTCCCCGACGACCGGCTGCCCGACGCGACGGCCGAACGCGCGGCGCTCTACCGCTCATTGCTGCACGGGAAGCGTTGCGTGATCGTCGCCGACAACGCGGGCGGGGTCGACCAGATCCTTCCGCTCGTCCCCGGCTCGGCGAAGGCGATGTTGATCGTCACCAGCAGGCAGACCCTGGCCGCGCTCGGCAGCAGGCACGCCGTCCGAGTGTTCGCCCTCGACGCACTGGCCGATCCGGAATCGATGACACTGCTCACCAAGGTGCTGGGCGCCGACCGGATCGCGCGCGAACCCGCGCAGGCGACGCGCCTGGCCAGACTGTGCGATGGGATGCCGCTCGCGCTGCGGATCGCCGCCGCCCGGCTGACCGGTGAGCCGGGCCGTCCGATCGCGGAACTCACCGCGGAGCTCACCGGTGCCGGACGGCTGGAAACCCTTGCGGTACAAGGAGATTCACGAACGGTCAAAACCGTCCTCGCGAGCGCCTACCTGCCGCTGGACCAGGCCCCCGCCCGGCTGTTCCGGTTGTCCGGGCTGATCCCGGGGACGTCGTTCAGTTCGTCACTCGGCAGCGCGCTGTGCGAGGTGCCCGCCGAAGCGGGCCGGGCCGCGGCCGCCGAGCTGTCCGCCGCGCACCTGATCACCCTGGCGGGCCCGGACCGTTACCGTCTCCACGACCTGATCCGCGAATTCGCCGCCGCGTGCGCCCACACCGACGAAACGACGTCGGGCCGCGCCGAGGCCGCGGACCGGCTGATCGACTGGTACCTGCACGTAGCCGCCGAAGCGAACCGGATCATCGACCCGAACCGCGATCTGGTCACCCCGGCGTTGTGCCACCAGGCACCCGAGCGGCCGTTCCCGGCGGAAAGGCGTGCGGCACTGGCGTTCCTGGGTGCCGAGCGCGCGAATCTGCTGCCTGTGGTGCGATTCGCGCGAGAACACGGCCGCAACACCGCCGCCTGGCAGCTCACCTACCTGCTCACCAGCTTCTACGACACCATGGGCGGCTGGAACGAGCGGATCGGGCTCTGCCGCGAAGGGGCCGCGGCGGCCGCCGAACTCGACGATCCGTTGGCCGAGGCGGAAATGCTGCGTGCGCTGGGCGCGGCCTACTTCATGACCCGCAGGCTGACGGACGCGCTCGAAACCAACGCCCGCGCGTTGAAGGCAGCCCGCGCGGCAGGCGATCTCGAAGGCGAAGGGCACATCTACAACAACACCGCGAACGCCTACGCCGCACTGCGCCGGTTCGACGAGGCGATCACCGCGTACCGGCTGGCGGTGGAGCGGTGCACTTCGGCGGGCAACCGGCTCGGGCGTGCCCTGTCCCAGCGCAACCTCGGCCACGCCTACATCCGCCGGGGCCAGCCGATGGACGGACTCAGCCCGCTGACGGCCGCGCTGGAGACGTTCCGCGAACTCGGCAACGCCCGGCTGGAAGCGGCCACCCTGGACACGCTCGGCGAGGCCTACGAGGAACTCGGCGATCACGACGTCGCGCTGGACCATCTCCGCAAGGCGCTGGCCGCGTCCAGGGCGATCGGAGACCGGTGGCAGGAGTGGGAATCGCTGCTGCACGCCGGCCAGGTCCACCTCGCCCGCCGGGACTTCCGGGCCGCGCGGGACGATTTCGACCAGGCGCTGGTGATCAGCCGGGACGTCGGGAACCGGCACAGCGAGGCGGCCGCGCTCGACCGGCTCGGCCGTGCCCACCTGGGCCTCGGCGACCTGGCCGCGGCGCGGGAGAACCTCGAACGCGGCGTCGCCGTCCGGGCGAGCGTCCCGGACCCGTACGAGGAGGCTCATCTGCACCGTGACCTCGGCGATCTGGAAGCGCGGTACGGCGACACGGCCGCCGCGGCCACCCACTGGGCTCGAGCGATCGAGCTGTACCGGCGGGCGAACGCGACGGCCGACGCCGACCTCGTCACCCGGCGGGGCTGATCACCAGGGTCGAGGTCGCGTACACGAGCCTGCCCTGCGACGGCTCGAAGAACTCGACCCGCGCCTTCCCTGTTTGCCCTGGCAGGATCGTCAGTTCGGCGTACCCCCTGGTTTCGCCCCGCTGGAAGGTGACGACACCGTCCTTCACCGGCTCGTGGGCGGAGCCTTCGGTGCGGTAGCGGATCGTGAGCGGTCCGGACAGCCACGGCCGGGAGAGCACGAGCGGCACCTTGCAGGTGGTGGTGCCCAGCGCGAAGTTGGGCGGGATCGACCAGCAGATCTCACCTTCCTGGGTGGTGGCCAGCGGCACGGTCTTGACCTGGTCGTCGTCGGCGACCCAAGCGACACCGACGCTGTGCCCGATCCGCACGCCTTTCCCGCCGGACAGGCGCAGGGAGAACATTTCGTCGTTCTCCACCAAGGAATCGGCCCGGACCTTGACCGCGACCGTTTGCGCGTCCGCCCTCCCGGCCCAGGTCAGCGTGCCCGCACGCGGAAGGTAGTCGACACTCTCCTTCGCGATGAACGCCGGATCGACCGGCGAGCCGTTGCCCTCGATCGTCGCGTATTCGACCGAGCCCTGCGGCGCGCAGCCGCCGTCGGTGAGTGAAACGGTGAAGACAAGGGTGGTGTACCCGGCGCTCGTCCCCTCGGCCTGGCTGACTCCGCTTACGTTCGCCACGGGCGCGGTGCAGCCCGCTTGCCCGCCTTCGGCCGCCGGTACCGCGAGCCCGAACGTGACCGCCAGCGCCGCCCCCAGCGCCGCGATCCGTCTCATCCTGGATCCCATCGAGCGTCCACCCCTTCCGGCGAACCGCCGCGGCCCGCTGCGACATGGGTAGCCGAGCGAGGTTGTCACGAGGTTGTGGCCACCGGAAAGGCAAACATGAAAAAGATTCATGGCCATGCTCGCCCACGACGTACTACGCTTCGGTAACCAGGCAATGAGGCGTGAGGAAGGGCAGTCGATGGGCGATGTTGCGGCACGGTTCGCCGAAATCGTCGGGGACACGAACTTGCTCTCGGGCGAGGCGATCCCCGAGGACTACGCACACGACGAGGCATTGACCACCACCGCGCAGCGGCCCGCCCACCTGGCGAAACCGGGAAGCGCCGAGGAGGTCGCGGAGCTGCTGAAAGCGGCGACCGAACACGGCGTGCCGGTCACCGCGCGAGGGTCGGGCACGGGGCTTTCGGGTGGCGCCACGCCACGCGAAGACAGTCTGGTGATCTCTTTCGAACGAATGAACGCGGTACTGGAGATCGACACGGAGAACCACGTCGCCGTCGTCCAGCCGGGTGTCACGCTGTCCGATTTGGACGAAAAGACCACGGCGGCCGGACTCGGCTACACCGTCTACCCCGGTGAGCTGAGCGCGAGCGTCGGCGGCAACGTCGGGACGAACGCGGGCGGTATGCGCGCGGTCAAGTACGGCGTCACGCGGCACAACGTCGTGGGCCTGCAAGCCGTGCTGCCGACCGGCGAGATCATCCGGACCGGCGGCAAGACCTCGAAGGTGTCGACGGGGTACGACCTGACCCAGCTGATCATCGGCTCCGAAGGCACTCTCGCGATCGCGACCGAGGTCATCGTGAAGCTGTACCCGCGCCTTCCGCACGGCGCCACGGTGTTCGCCCCGTTCGAGACCTTCGACGAGGTGATGACGGTCGTCCCGAAGATCATCTCCAGTGGGCTCGCGCCGCATATCCTCGAATACATCGACAATCTGACGCTCGCCGCGATCAGCTACAACGAGAAGCTCAGCCTCGGCGTCCCGGACGCGATCCGCGACAAGGCGCAGGCGTATCTGGTGGTGGCACTGGAAAATCGCGACAGCGACCGGCTCCACGCCGACGTCGAAGAACTCGGCGGCCTGTTGGGTGATGTCGGCGCGATGGACGTGTACGTGCTCGAAGGCCCGTCGGCGCGCAAGCTGATCGAGGCACGCGAGAAGGCGTTCTGGACGGCCAAGGCGGCCGGCGCGGACGACGTCATCGACGTGGTGGTCCCGCGGTCCGCCATGCCCGAGTTCCTGCGCAAGGCCAGGGAAATGGCGTTGTCGCGCGAGGCGGGCGCGCTCGGCTGCGGGCACGCCGGCGACGGTAACGTCCACCTGGCCATCTTCTGCAAGGACCCGGAGAAGCGGAAGCAGCTGCTGACCGACATCTTCGCGCTCGGCATGGAACTCGGCGGCGCGATCTCCGGCGAGCACGGACTCGGACGAGCCAAATCCGGCTATTTCCTCGATCTGGAGGACCCGGCGAAGATCGCGCTGATGCGCCGGATCAAGGAGAGCTTCGACCCGGCCGGGATCCTCAACCCCGGCGTTCTTTTCGCTGAAGGGCTTGAAAAGTGAGTGAGATGAACGGCGCCCAGTCCCTGATCCGCACGCTCGTCGACAGCGGTGTCGACGTGTGCTTCTCGAATCCGGGCACTTCGGAGATGCACTTCGTGGCCGCCCTCGACTCGGTACCCGAGATGCGCGGTGTGCTCGGCCTCTTCGAAGGCGTCGTCACCGGTGCCGCGGACGGCTACGCGCGGATCGCCGACAAGCCGGCGGCCACGCTGCTGCACCTCGGCCCCGGTCTCGGGAACGGGCTGGCGAACCTGCACAACGCGCGCCGCGCGCACACACCGATCGTCAACGTGATCGGCGACCACGCGACCTACCACAAGCAGTACGACGCCCCGCTCGAATCGGATATCGAGGCCGTCGCCGGTTCGCTCGAAGGCTGGGTCCGCCGCTCCGAGCACACGAAGGACGTCGGTGCCGACGCCGCCGCGGCGGTCGCGGCCTCCCAGGACGCCCCCGGCCAGGTGGCGACGCTGATCCTCCCCGCCGACGCGTCCTGGGGCGAGGGCGGCGAGACCTGCGCGCCCATCCCGCCGCGGAACCCGCAGGCCGTCGACGCGACGACGGTGAAGAAAATCGCCGAGGTGCTGTCCAGTGGCGAACCGGTCGCGCTGCTCGTCGGCGGCAGCGGCTGCCGTGAAGCCGGTCTGCGCGCGACCAGCCGGATCGCGGCCGCGACCGGGGCGAAGGCGTTCGTCGAGACCTTCCCCGCCCGGCTCGAACGCGGCGAAGGCCTGCCGACGATCGAGCGGCTGGGCTATCTCGCCGAGCAGGTCGCGTACCAGCTCGACGGGATCAAGCACGTGATCGTCGCCGGGACGAAGCCGCCCGTCTCGTTCTTCGCCTACCCCGGCAAGGCGAGCAACCTGGTTCCCGAAGGCGCGCAGGTGCATGTGCTGGCCGAAGTCGCGCAAGACGTGCCGCGAGCGCTGACCGACGTCGCCGAGCTGGTCGCCGCCGAGACGGAGCCGGTCTTGCAGGAGGCCTCCCGGCCCGCGCTGCCGTCCGGGCCGTTGACGCCGCAGAACTGGGTCGACGTGATCGGCGCGCTGCTGCCGGAGCGCGCGATCATCGCGGATGAGGCGAACACGTCCGGTCTGCTGCTGCCCGCCGCGACCGCGGGCGCGCCGCGGCACGACGTGCTGACCCTGACCGGCGGCGCGATCGGCTACGGCATGCCCGTCGCGACCGGGGCGGCCGTCGCCGCACCGGACCGGCCGGTGATCAACCTGCAGTCCGACGGCAGCGCGCTGTACACGATTTCGGCGCTGTGGACGCAGGCGCGGGAGAACCTCAACGTCACCACGGTCCTGCTGAACAACCGCGCGTACGCGATCCTGCGGCTGGAGTTGCAGCGGGTCGGCGCGGACGCGAACGGCCCCAAGGCGAACGAACTGCTCGACCTCTCGCGGCCCGACATGGACTTCGTCAAGATCGCCGAAGGCATGGGCGTTCCGGCGACCCGGGCCACGACCGCGGAAGAGCTGGCCGAGCAGTTCCAGCGCGCCCTCGCCGAGCCGGGCCCGCACCTGATCGACGCGATCGTTCCGACGCTGTTCTGACCCGAGTGTCCCTGCGTGCGATGAGCCCCTTCATCGCACGCGGGGCGCTAGCGGACCGAGGCGACCAGAGGTTCTGGCTGACGTTGCTTCGGGACGAAAACGGTCAGGACGAGCCCCAGGAGCGCCGCACCGGCGGCGACCACGAAGCTCAGCCGGAACCCCGTCGCGGACGGGACGGAAACCCCGCCGACGGTGATCGCCAGCGACGCGAGCATGGACGCCATCACCGCACTGGACGTCGACGTGCCGACGGAGCGCATCAGCGAGTTCAACCCGTTCGCGGACGCGGTTTCGGTGACCGGGACCGACCCCATGATCAGCGCCGGCATGGCCGCATAGGCGATGCCGACACCGCCACCGATGATGATCGACGCCGTGATCAGCTCGAAGGCGTTGTCCATCAACACGGTCGCGAAGGCGTATCCGGCCGCGATGGTGGTCGCGCCGACCATCAGCGTCGTACGCGGTCCGTAGCGCTCGATGAGCCGGGCCGAAACCGGTGACAGCATGAACATGACCAGGCCGTTCGGCGCGAGGCAGAGCCCGGCCTGCACCATGGTCAGGCCGAGGCCGTAGCCGGTCGACGCGGGCGCCTGCAGCAGCTGCGGGAACGACAACGCCATCGAGTACAGCGCGAACCCGACCATGATCGACGCGAGGTTGGTGAACAGCACCGGCCGCCGCGCGGAGACCCGCAGGTCCACGAGCGGATCCCGCCGCCGCAGCTGGTAGGCGCCCCAGACCAGCAGGATCACCACCGCGCTCCCCGCGAAGACGAGGGTGCGGCCGCTGCCCCAGCCCCATTCGGCGCCCTTGACGATCGGCAACAGCAGGCAGACCAGCCCGATCGTCAGTCCGAGCGCGCCGAGATAGTCGAACGGCGCCGGTGTCTTCACCGGCGACTCCGGCACCACGAACAGGATCAGCAGGCCGCAGACGAGCCCGAGCCCCGCCGACGCCCAGAACAGGACGTGCCAGTCGGCGTTCTGCGCGACCAGCGCGGACACCGGGAGCCCGATGGCACCGCCGACGCCGAGCGTCGAACTCATCACCGAGATCGCGGCGCCGACCCGCTCCGGCGCGAGTTCGTCGCGCATGATGCTGATGCCCAGCGGGATCGCGCCCATGGCGCAGCCTTGCAGCCCCCGGCCGAGAACCATCAGCGCGAGCGAACTGGTCAGCGCGGACACCACCGAACCGGCGACCAGGAAGCCCAGGCTGATCAGCAGCAACCGGCGTTTGCCGTAGAGGTCACCGAGCCTTCCGCTCACCGGCATCACCACGGCTCCGGCGATCAGGGTCGCCGTGACCACCCACGACGCGTCCGACGGAGTCGCATTGAGCAGCCGGGGGAACGCGGGGATGAGCGGGACGACGAGGGTCTGCATGAACGACGCCACCAGACCGCAGGTGGCGAGCACGACGACGAAGATCCGGGGCGACGGTGCCCGTCCGACCGGCTTCACCCTGCGCATCCCATGATCCGACCTTACACAGCACCACCCTTCTCGGTGAACGGTTCACCGACGGGATCACAGCCAGGTGCGAACCCCACCGTGGCCGGAACAGGTACCGCCGCGATGCTGGCTGCAGCCAGCTCGGATCGCGTGCGAACTGCACGACGCCCCCGGCGGAGCGCTCGGGATCGCTGGACCCTCCGTCCCACCAGGCGTCCCCCGAGTGTCCGCAAAGGACGTCTCTTGTCGACCGGATGTCTGGTTGATGCTCATTCGACGAGAGGGCTCCTTTGTGGACAGTTGTGTCGGCGGTGGCGTCCCGCAAGTGGCCGCGCAGCCGGAGCGTGCCGCGACGACCGCGAACCGACTTGCCGGACAGCGCCTGGCCCCGAACGCAAGGAACGGTCCTTTCCTTGCGAAATTCGCAAGGAAAGGACCGTTCCTAGCACTTAAAGCACGTGAAGTGGCTTACTCGTAGATCTCGCCCTTCGCGGCCTTCGCGACCAGCGACTCCGGCGGGGTGAAGTGGTCGCCGTAGCGCTCCGCCAGCTCACGCGCCCGGTCGACGAAGCCCTGCAGACCACCCTCGTACTGGTTGATGTACTGGATGACACCACCGGTCCACGCCGGGAAACCGATACCGAAGATCGAACCGATGTTGGCGTCGGCGACGGTGGTGAGCACGCCCTCGTCGAAGCATTTCACGGTCTCGAGCGCCTCGGCGAACAGCATGCGCTCCTTGAGGTCCTCGAAGGGAACCTCGGCGCTGCCCGACTTGAACGCGTCGCGCAGGCCCGGCCAGAGACCGGCCCGCTTGCCGTCTTCGTCGTAGTCGTAGAAACCCGAACCGGTGGAACGGCCCTTGCGGTCGAACTCCTCCACCATCCGGTCGATGACACCTTCGGACGCGTGCGCGTTCCAGGTGCCGCCTGCCGCCTCGATCGCTTCGCGGGTCTCCTTGCGGATCTTGCGCGGAAGCGTCAGGGTCAGCTCGTCCATCAGCTGCAGCGGCGGGGCCGGGTATCCGGCCTGGGCACCGGCCTGCTCGATCGACGCCGGCTCGACACCCTCACCCAGGGCGGCGACGGCCTCGTTGAGGAACGTGCCGATGACGCGCGAGGTGAAGAAGCCGCGGCTGTCGTTGACCACGATCGGGGTCTTCTTGATCTGCAGCGTGTAGTCGAAGACCTTCGCCAGCGTGGCGGGCGAGGTCTTCTCACCGCAGATGATCTCGACCAGCGGCATCTTGTCCACCGGCGAGAAGAAGTGGATCCCGATGAAGTCCTCGCTCCGCTGGACACCCTCGGCGAGCGCGGTGATCGGCAGGGTCGAGGTGTTGGAGCCGAGCACGGCGTCGGGGTTGACGACGCCCTCGATCTCCTGGAACACCTTGTGCTTCAGCTCGACGCTCTCGAAGACGGCCTCGATCACGAAGTCGACGCCGGCGAAGTCCTCCGCCTTGTCGGTCGGCTTGATCTTGGCGAGCAGCGCGTCGGACTTCTCCTGCGTGGTCTTGCCGCGGGAGAGTGCCTTCTCCTCCAGCTTGACCGCGTAGCCCTTGCCCTTCTCGGCTCCTTCGAGGGTGACGTCCTTGAGCACGACGTCGATACCGGCCTTCGCCGAGACGTACGCGATCGCGGCGCCCATCATGCCCGCGCCGACGACGCCGACCTTCTTGGCGGTGTACTTCTCGAAGCCCTCCGGCCGGGAACCGCCGGAGTTGATGCTCTGCAGGTCGAAGAAGAACGCCTTCGTCATGTTCTTCGAGACCTGCCCGGTGGCGAGGTGCACGAAGTAGCGGGTCTCGACGGTGATCGCGGTGTCGAAGTCGACCTGCGAACCCTCGATGGCCGCGGCCAGGATCGCCCGCGGGGCCGGCATGTTCGCGCCCTTGATCTGCTTGCGCAGGTTCGCCGGGAACGCGGGCAGGTTCGCCGCGAAGCTCGGGTTCGACGGGGTGCCGCCCGGGATCTTGTAACCCTTGACGTCCCACGGCTGTACGCCGCCTTCGGGGTTGGCCTTGATCCACGCCTTCGCGGCCGGGACCAGTTCCTCGACGGTGCCGACGAGCTCGTGCACGAGGCCGAGCTCCTTCGCCTTGGCGGGCCGGTGCCGCTGGCCCTGCAGCAGCACGTTCAGCAGCGCGCTCTGGATGCCCAGCAGGCGCACGGTGCGGACGATGCCACCGCCGCCGGGGAGCAGACCGAGGGTGACCTCGGGGAGGCCGATCTGACTGCCCTTGACGTCGGCCGCGATGCGGTGGTGCGTCGCGAGCGCGAGTTCGAGGCCGCCGCCGAGCGCGGCGCCGTTGATGGCGGCCACGACCGGCTTGCCCAGCTGCTCGAGCCGGCGCATCTGGCCCTTCATCAGGGCGCTGCTCTCGGTGATCTCGGCGGCGTGCTCCGGCTTGGCCTGGATCAGGTCGTTGAGGTCGCCACCGGCGAAGAAGGTCTTCTTGGCCGAGGTGAGGACGACACCGGTGATGGTGTCCTTCTCCGCCTCCAGGCGGTCCACGACCACGCCGAGCGATTCGCGGAAGTCGGCGTTCATCGTGTTGGCGGACTGCTTCGGGTCGTCCAGGGTGAGCACGACGATGCCGTCGGCGTCCTGCTCCCAGCGGATGGTCTTCGCTTCAGTCATTGTCTCTTCCTCAGACCCGCTCGATGATGGTCGCGACGCCCATGCCGCCGCCGATGCACAGGGTGACCAGGGCGCGGCGCGCCTGACGGCGCTCCAGCTCGTCGACGACGGTGCCGACCAGCATCGCGCCGGTGGCGCCCAGCGGGTGCCCCATCGCGATGGCGCCGCCGTTGACGTTGACCTTCTCCTCGTCGAGGCGCAGGTCCTTGATCCACTTGAGGACGACCGAGGCGAAGGCCTCGTTCAGCTCCCACAGGTCGATGTCGTCCGGGGTGAGGCCGGCGATCTTGAGGACCTTCTCGGTGGCCGGGGTCGGGCCGGTGAGCATGATCGTGGGCTCGGAGCCGACGGTCGCGGTCGCCACGATGCGGGCGCGCGGGGTCAGGCCGAAGTCCTTGCCGATCTGCTCGTTGCCGACCAGCACCACCGCGGCGCCGTCGACGATGCCGGACGAGTTGCCGCCGGTGTGGACGTGGTCGATCTTCTCGACCGAGTGGTACTTCTGGAGCGCGACGGCGTCGAAGCCGCCCAGCTCACCGATGCCGGCGAAGGCGGGCTTGAGCTTGCCGAGGCCCTCGATGGTGCTGCCGGGACGACGGTGCTCGTCGTGGTCGAGGATCGTGACGCCGTTGATGTCCTTCACCGGGACGACGGACTTCGCGAAGTAGCCGCCGGACCAGGCCGCTTCGGCCCTTTCCTGCGAACGCACGGCCCACGCGTCGACGTCCTCGCGGGAGAAGCCCTCGATGGTCGCGATCAGGTCGGCGCCGGTGCCCTGCGGGACGATGTAGTTGTCGTACGCGGTGGCCGGGTCCATGAACAGCGCGCCGCCGTCGGAGCCCATCGGCACACGCGACATCGACTCGACACCACCGGCGATGATCAGCTGGTCCCAGCCGGAGCGCACCTTCTGCGCGGCGGTGTTGGTCGCTTCGAGGCCGGAGGCGCAGAAGCGGTTCAGCTGGACACCGGCGACCGATTCGGGAAGACCCGCGTTCAGCGCCGCGGTGCGCGCGATCACGGCGCCCTGCTCGCCGACCGGGGACACCACGCCGAGGACGATGTCGTCGATCACGGCGGGGTCGAGGTTCGGGTGCCGGACCTTCAGCTCCTCGATGAGGCCGACCACGAGATCGACCGGCTTGGTGCCGTGAAGCGCACCGCCCTTGTTCTTGCCGCGAGGCGTACGGATCGCCTCGTAGATGTAGGCCTCGCTACTCACAGAAAAACTCCTCCGCGTACGGCGCTGTATCAGGATGAAACGTACCGGCCAGTAGCCATGCTAATGCCGATTAACATAAACCGCGATAACCCCATGGTGTCAATGGGTTGCGATGCACGCAACCAGCGCTATCGTGTGTTCACCTATGGATCACCCGACCGAGCGCCCGGCCCGACCGCGCGACCGCAAGGCCCAGCTGGCCGGCCTCGCCGCGGAGCTGTTTCGCGCCCGCGGGTTCCACGGCGTCGGTATCAACGACATAGCCGCCGCGGCGGGGATCACCGGGCCCGCGCTGTACCGGCACTTCTCGGACAAGCAGGCGGTGCTGTCCTACGTCGTGCTGTCCGGCATCGACGACATGGAGACGGCCACCACCGAGACGCTCGCGGACGTCGAACTTCCCGTTCCCGCCCAGGTCAACGCCCTGTTGGGCACTCTCGCCGCGCAGGCCGTGGAGCGGCGCGAGGTCGCCGCGCTGTGGCGCTGGGAAGGCAGGCATCTGCCGCAGGAGGGACGACGGGAGATCCGCCGCCGGTCGGGCGCGGTGCTCGAAGCGTGGTCGAAGGCGCTGCTCGCGTTGCGTCCCGAACTGACCCCCGACGACGCCGAGCTGCTGTGCTGGGCGGGGCTGAGCGTGTTCGGCAGCGTCTCCGTACATCACACGTCCGTGGCGAAGAAACGCTTCGCGCAGATCCTGGTACAGCTGGCGGAGTCGGTGCTGCATGTCACACTTCCCGAACCTTCGGAGCCGCCGGGAGAGACACCGTCGATGGCCCTCGGCGAACCGTCCCGCCGCGAGCAGATCCTGGCGGCCGCGACCGGGCTGTTCGGGCAACGCGGCTTCCGTTCGGTGAGCATGGAGGAGATCGGCGCGGCCGCCGGGATCGCCGGGCCGAGCGTGTACCGGCACTTCCCCAGCAAGGCCGCGCTGATGGTGGCGATCGGGCATCGAGCGGCCGACCGGCTGGCGCTCGCCGCGGAACGCGCGCTGCGGACCGACGACGAACGCGACGCGCTCCGCAGGCTCGCGGCGTCCTATGTGCACACCTTGCTGCACACGCCCGAACTGCTGGTGTCGTTCTCCGGCAGCCCCATGGAGCTGCCGGAACGCGACAAGGCTGACTTGATCCGGGTCCAGCGGGACTACGTCGCGCGCTGGATCGCGCTGACGTCGGAGGTCCGGCCGGAACTGAGCCTGCGCGAAGTGAAGATCACCGTGCACGCGGCGCTGACCATCGCGAACGACCTCGCGCGCACCCGGCGCGTCAACGGCCGCCCGAACATCGAGGCCGAGCTGACGACGTTGATGCACGCGGTGCTCGGGGTCTGAACGTCCGCTGAGCCAACTCGCGTGTCCCGCAAAGGCCCGCGGGACCCGAACTGGGTACTCACCGGCGGGCTCGCGCCGCATCTGATCGCGTTGTGCGGGCTGCGGCGGTGGAACCTGGGCTCGTGGAACATCCAGCGGCCGGTGCTCGCGGCGGCGACCCGGTGCTGTGGCGGCGCCGGGTTCGTGGGTGTTCGAACGGGCGCGACCGGCGAAGCGACCGCTGGTGACCGACGCGCGGCGACTGGTGGTGTTCCTGAGGCTCAAGGTGAGGGGAACTTCGAGGGCCCGTGGGTCCCTCAAGGAGTCCTTCACGGAATTGCCGGTCGCCAAAGCTGGTGGATCGTGAGCAATCCTGAGCTGCCCGGCCTCCCGAATCACTCATCGGCGTGACGTTCGCCTCCCCCGTGGTAGCGCATCCGCCCGAGGAGAGTTAACCTACTCACGAGTAGGTAAGCGAGGCAGGGAGACTCACCGTGGGTGCGCCTAGGAAACGAGACGCGATGGGCCTTGGCCTGTCCGCGCTCACCCGGCTGGCCGGGAGCAAGGTCATTGAACGGGCCGGACTTCGGAAGCCCGTGCAGAACCTGGTCAGTGCCGGGACGCGCAACGGCTTCCGGGTCGCGGGCGCGGCGGGACGGACCTTCAAATCCGCCCAAAAGCTCGGCAAACCCGCGCGGCTCGCGCCTGCGGAGGACACCGGGCTGTTCGACCTCACCCCGAGTGAGGACCAGCAGCTCATCGTCGAGACCGTGACGGAGTTCGCGGCCGAACAGCTGCGGCCCGCCGCGTCCGACGCCGACGCGAAGCTCCATGCGCCCGAGGGCCTGTTGAGCCGTGCCGCCGAACTCGGCATCACGCTCGTCGGCATCCCGGAGGAGCTGGGCGGGGTCGGCACCGAACGGTCGGTCGTCACGAACGCGCTGGTCGCCGAGGCCCTCGCGCACGGCGACCTCGGCCTCGCGGTCGCGGTGCTCGCGCCGTCCGCGGTCAGCACCGCTCTGGTGTCCTACGGCGACGAGCAGCAGCAGGCGGACTACCTGCCCGCGTTCGTCGGCGAGAACGTCCCCGCCGCGGCGCTCGCGCTGCAGGAGCGCACCGCGCTGTTCGACCCGTTCAAGCCCGCGACGAAGGCCCGGCGTACACCGAAGGGCTACCAGCTCGACGGCGTGAAGTCGCTGGTCCCGCGGGCAGCCGATGCCGAACTGTTCATCGTGTCGGCCGACCTCGAAGGACGCGGCCCGGCGCTGTTCCTCGTCGAGTCTTCGAACTCCGGTGTCACCATCGAGTCCGAACCGGCGATGGGCCTGCGCGGCGCGGCGACCGGGAAACTGCACCTGGAGAAGGTCGCGTTGCCCGCCGGAGCGCTGCTCGGCGGCGGCAAGGCCGAGGTCTTCACCGAGGTCGTCCGGCTCTCGCGGCTCGGCTGGGCCGCGCTGGCCGCCGGTACCGCGAAGGCCGTCCTCGACTACGTGGTGCCGTATGTCAACGAGCGCAAGGCGTTCGGCGAACCGGTGAGCCACCGGCAGGCCGTCGCGTTCTCGGTGGCCGACATCGCGATCGAGCTGGAAGGGCTGCGGCTGGTCACGCTCCGCGCCGCTTCCCGTGCCGAACAGGGCAAGCCGTACGCCCGCGAGGTCGCGCTGGCCAGGAAACTGGCCGCCGACAAGGGAATGCAGATCGGCAGTGCCGGCGTGCAGCTGCTCGGCGGGCACGGGTTCGTCAAGGAGCACCCGGTCGAACGCTGGTACCGCGACCTCCGCGCGATCGGCGTGATGGAAGGCGCCGTCCTCCTCTAGGACTTTGAAAGGCAATCATGATCAACCTTGAGGTTCCGAAGAAGGCCGGCACCCTGATCAACCAGGCGTACCAGGCCGCGGCCGAGGTGTTCCGGCCGATCTCACGCAAGTACGACCGCGCCGAACACACCTATCCGGCCGAACTCGACATGTTCGCCGCGCTGCTGGACGGGCTGAACTCCTCCGGTGAGGGCGGCGCCGGCGCGGCGGGTGTCCGCCGGTCCGAGAAGAACGAGAAACCGGGCAACCGCAACGGTTCCAACCTCAACATCGTGCTGGGCACGATCGAGATGTGCTGGGGCGACGTCGGTCTGCTGCTGTCCATGCCGCGGCAGGGGCTCGGCAACGCCGCCATCGGCTCGGTCGCCACCGACGAACAGCTCAAGAAGTTCTCCGGGCTGTGGGCCGCGATGGCGATCACCGAACCGGACTGCGGCTCGGACTCCGCCGCCATCACCGCGACCGCGCGGCTGGACGGCGACGAGTACGTGATCAACGGCGAGAAGATCTTCGTGACCGCGGGCGAGCGCGCCGACGCCGTCGTCGTCTGGGCCACGCTGGACAAGACGAAGGGCCGCGCGGCGATCAAGTCGTTCGTCGTCGAGAAGGGGACGCCCGGCTTCGAGGTGGTGCGCGTCGAGCACAAGCTCGGCATCCGCGCCTCCGACACCGCCGTGCTGCGGTTCGAGAACGTGCGTGTGCCCAAGGAGAATCTCCTCGGCACGCCGGAGATCGACACCGCCAAGGGTTTCGCGGGGGTCATGCAGACCTTCGACAACACCCGCCCGCTGGTCGCCGCCATGGCCATCGGTGTCGCCCGCGCGGCGCTGGAGGAGACCCGGAAGATCCTCACCGACGCCGGGGTGACGATCGACTACGACAAGCCCGTCCACAGCCAGCACGCCGCGGCGGCGACATTCCTGCAGCTGGAGGCCGACTACGAAGCGGCGTACCTGCTGACCATGGAATCGGCGTGGATGGCGGACAACCGCAAGCCGAACTCGCTGCAGGCCTCGATGGCCAAGGCGAAGGCCGGCCGGTCGGTCGTCGAGATCACGCTGAAATGCGTCGAGCTGGCCGGAACCTTGGGCTACACCGAGGAATCGCTCCTGGAGAAGTGGAGCCGGGACGCGAAGATCCTGGACATCTTCGAAGGCACGCAACAGATCCAGCAGCTGATCGTGGCGCGCCGGATCCTGGGCAAGACGAGCGCCGAGCTCAAGTAAGGCGCGGCCTCCCGTGAAGGCCTCCTTCCCTCGGCTCAGCCGAGGGA
>NZ_JBHVKW010000124.1:0-22646 GCF_042797905.1 Amycolatopsis sp. NPDC057786 | reverse complement strand
GGCCTCCTTCCCTCGGCTCAGCCGAGGGAAGGAGGCCTTCACGCGCTTTCGGGAGCGATCTGTTCGTCCAGGAAGCGGTCGAGGTAGCGCCACGTGGTCCCGCGCGCCTTCCGGCCGGTGAGGACGCCGAGGTGGCCGCCGGGCGCGGTCTCGAAGGTCACCGACGGCGAGTTGTCCAGCAGTTCGGTGAGCCGTTCGACGGCCGCGCGCGGGGCGATCGTGTCGTTCTGCCCGGCGATGACCAGCGTCGGCACCTTCACCCCGGACAACGCGATGATGCGGCCGTTGAGGTCGACCGTGCCCTCGGCGAGGTCGTTGGCGCGGAAGAACCGGTGATAGATCTGGCCGAACGTCCGCCCAGGGTAGGCGATCATGTTGTCCATGAAGTGGTCGACGGCCTCGATCTGCGCCAGGTAGTCCCGGTCGTCGAGATTCTTCAGGATGGCAAGGGGTTTGGTGATCTCCTTGCTGATCCCGGTCGCCCGGAACACGCGGCTGACCAAATAGGACGGTGCACCGCCGAGCGCCCGGTAGAACGGGGTCAGCAGGTGGCCGCCGGTGAGGTCCACCAGCGGGCGGAACGGGGCGATCAGCGGGATCGCGGTGAAATCGAACGGCGACGCGATGGTCGCGATCGACTCGATCGGCAGATCGGGCTGGTCGGCGGTGGTCAGCAGCGAGAAGATCCCGCCGAGGCACCACGCGACGACGTGCACGCCCTGGCCGCCGGAATCCTCGCTGACCTTGCGGATCGCGCGCGGGAGCACCTCCTCGATCCAGTGCTCGATGCCGAGGCGCCGGTCGGAGAAGGCGACGTTCCCGTAGTCGACCAGGTACGTGTTGCGGCCGCCCTCGACCAGGTGCTCGGCGAGGCTGCACCCGCGGCGCAGGTCGAAGCACAGCGCGGGCGCGGCCAGTGGCGGCACCAGCAGCACCGGCGGGCCCGTCTCGGGGCTCTTGCCGTTCGTCAGCCGGTACAGCGAACGATTCGGGCCCTGGTCGATCAGGACGCGCGGCACCGGGCGAAGATCGGCGACACCACCGTGCAGCACCTTCCCGACGACGTTCGACGCGGCGGCGGCGAGCCGTGCCGGGGGTGTGGCCATGGTGTGCCTCCTGGGGAATCAACGCGGTAAGACGTAATCTTGCCGCCTGGGAGCGCACGACTCAACACCCCGTCCGCCACAGGTCGTCCATTTCGGACAGTGGCTAGGCCGTCCGAGTTAAGAATCGGTACCCTTTTCCGCCGCCGGAGCACTCCTCGCGGCACGCGATTCGTACTCCGCGCGAGCACTGGAATGCGTTGCGGAGGACAGAATCTTGTCGCCTCCGAGCGCGCGGAGCAGTCCCTCGCCGAGGCGGCGCGGAAGCAGTCGTGTGATCCTGCCCATGGCGTCCAGCGACGCGGGCACGAAGACGTCGAACTTGGGACGGCGTAACGCATCGACAATGGCCTGCGCCACATCTTCCGGCTGCACCGATTTGAAGAACTTCGCCTCGCCGAGCCCGCTGGCCAGTTCCGTGCGCACCACCGCGGGCATCACGCAGGACACCAGCACACCCGTGCCGTGCAATTCCAGATGCACCGATTCCGACAGGCCGACGACTGCGTGTTTCGTGGCGCAGTAGGTGGCGGCGCCGGGGAAACCGGCCTTTCCCGCCATCGAGGCGATGTTGACGATGTGGCCGGTGCCGCGCGGGCGCATCCGCTTCACGGCTTCCCTGGTGCCGTGGATGACCGCGTGCAGGTTGATCTCCAGCAGCCTGCGGGTCGCCGCGTCGTCCTCTTCGTCGAGCGGCGCGAGCGGCATGATGCCCGCGTTGTTGATCAGCACGTCGATCGGGCCGACGCGCCGCTCGACCTCGTCGAGGAACTCGGTGAAGCCCTGGGTGTCGGTGACGTCGAGCGGCAGCGCCTCCGCGCCCAGTTCGGCGGCGGTCTTCTCGGCGAGGACCTGGTCCAGATCGCCGATGACCACTTTGGCGCCGAGCCGGGACAGCGCCGTCGCGGTGCTGGCCCCGATGCCCTGCGCCGCTCCGGTGATCACGACGACCTTGCCTGCCAGGGAACGTTCACGCTTGGCCATGCCGGTCTCCTCTGCGACTGCACTGTCCGGGGCACTGTTGGCGTTGTGTCAACTATGGTGCACCGGAAGCCGGGAGGACGCCAGTCCTACGGGCGCTGCTCGAACACCTGCCCGATCCAGCCCTTGACGTCGAAGCGTTCCGTCGGCTTGAAGCCCTGGCTCTCGTAGTAGCGCTGCAGGTCGCCGTCGCCACCGGCCCAGCAATCGACCCGCACCAGGCCGATACCGCGTTCCCGCGCCTCGGCCAGCGCGAACTCGATGAGCCGCGAGCCGACGCGGTGGCCGGTGAACCGGCGCGAGGTCAGCAGCAGGCCGATGTAGATCTCCGGCTCGTCGACCGGCGAGACATGCGGGAAGCGGTCACCGAGGATGATCGCCCCGGCCGCCTGGCCGTCGATCTCGGCGATGTACAGCCCCGGCCCGTCGGCCATCCCGCGGACCCGCTCGACGCGTTTCGGGATCGTGGACCACGGCTCGCTCCCCCATTGCCCCTCGCTGCCGCGCGAGGCCAGCCACGCGACGACCTCGTCGAACATGTCCAGCAACGTTTGGAAGTCCCCAGAACCACCCTGACGGATGATGAAATCGCTCATCCTTCCGTTCTACAACATCGTGAGGACGCGCGGACCTTCTGTGGTGATCGCGACGGTGTGCTCGACGTGCGCGGCCCTGGCGCCGCGGACGGTGCGCAGCGTCCAGCCGTCGTCGTCGATGCGGTAGCCGTCGCGGCCGTCGGCGATGAACATCGGCTCGATGGCCAGCACGAGCCCCGGCTTGAGCCGCATGCCGCGCCCCGGCCTGCCCTCGTTCGGCAGATGCGGGTCCTCGTGCATGCTGCGGCCGATCCCGTGACCGCCGTGGTGCAAGAGAAGGCCGTAGCCCGCTTCGCGTCCGACCGTGCCGACAGCATGGGAGATGTCGCCCATCGTGCTTCCCGCCTGGGCGGCGGCGATCCCTGCGGCCAGCGCGCGTTCGGTGGTCGCGATGAGTTCGAGGTCGGCGGGGTCGGCCTCGCCGACGACGTAACTGATCGCCGCGTCACCGTGCCAGCCGTCGATGGAGGCGCCGGCGTCGATGCTGACCAGGTCGCCGTCTCGCAGCCGGTAGTCCGACGGGATGCCGTGGACCACGGCATCGTTGACGCTCGCGCAGATCACGGCGGGAAACGGCGTCGGGGCGGAATGCGGCCGGTAGTGGAGGAACGACGGTTTCGCGCCGCCTTCCCTGATCACCTGCGCGGCGATCTCGTCCAGCTCTTTCAGGCTCACGCCGAGCGCCGACGCCTCTTTCACCGTTCGCAACGTCCGCGCCACGACACGACCGGACTCACGCATGACGTCCAGTTCGGTGGCGGATTTCAGCTCGACCATGCCGATAACTATACCGGTATAGTTATCGCGTTCGTCAAGGCGTAACTCGCGTGATCAGAGCCGATACGGCTTCAATCACGTGAGTTACGCCTTCGATCACGCGAGTTACGGGTCAGGCGACGCCGAGGTGTCGCGCGATCAGCATCCGCTGCACCTCCGAGGTCCCCTCGCCGATCTCGAGGATCTTCGCGTCACGATAGAAACGGCTCACCGGGAACTCGTTCATGAAGCCGTACCCGCCGAAGATCTGCGTCGCCTCACGCGAGTTGTCCATGGCGGCGTTCGACGCGACGAGCTTCGCGATCGACGCCTCCTTCTTGAACGGCTCGCCGCGCAGCATCTTCGACGCCGCCGCGTAGTACGCCAGCCGCGCGGTGTGCGTGCGCACCTCCATGTCGGCGATCTTGAACTGGATCGCCTGGTACTCGCCGATCTTGTGCCCGAACGCCTCACGTTCCTTGACGTACCGCAGGCATTCGTCGACGCAGCCCTGCGCGAGCCCGACGCTCAGCGCGGCGATCGCGACCCGTCCTTCGTCCAAAATGGACAGGAACTGGGCGTAACCGCGACCGCGTTCGCCGACCAGGTTCTCGGCAGGGACACGGACATCGTCGAACGAGAGCTCGTGCGTGTCCGAGCAGTTCCAGCCGACCTTGGAGTACTTCGGCGCGACGGCGAAGCCCGGCGTGCCGGACGGGACGATGATCGCCGAGATCTCCTTGCGCCCGTTCTCCTTCACGTCGGTGACGGCGGTGACCGTGACCAGTTTCGTGATGTCGGTGCCGGAGTTGGTGATGAACGACTTGCTGCCGTTGATCACCCAGGTGTCGCCGTCGAGTTTCGCGCGTGTGCGGGTGGCGCCGGCGTCCGAGCCGCCGCCGGGTTCGGTGAGCCCGAACGCGCCGAGCGCGGTGCCGGCGCACAGCTCGGGGAGCCACTTCTGCTTCTGTTCCTCGGTACCGAACCGGTAGATCGGCATGGCGCCAAGGGAAACACCGGCCTCGACCGTGATCGCGACCGAGGAATCGACGCGCGCCAATTCCTCCAGCGTCAGGCAGAGCGCGAAGTAGTCGCCGCCCATGCCGCCGTATTCCTCGGGGAAGGGCAGGCCGAACAGGCCCATCTCGGCCATCTTCGCGACGATCTCGTACGGGAACTCCTCCCGCTCGTAGAGGTCGCCGATGACCGGGGCGACCTCGGAGCGCGCGAATTCCTCGACCGTCTTGCGCAGCGCCTCGTACTCGTCATCCAGCCGAAAGTCGATCATTGCTCATCCTTTTGGGGTGTCACAACGGCTACCGTCTCGTCCAGCGCGACCTGTTGGCCCGCCCGGACGGGGAGTTCGCTGACCACGCCGTCGATCGGCGCGGTGATCGTGTGCTCCATCTTCATCGCCTCGACGACCACGAGCGGCGTCCC
Organism: Amycolatopsis sp. NPDC057786; assembly: GCF_042797905.1. Classification (NCBI taxonomy): domain Bacteria; kingdom Bacillati; phylum Actinomycetota; class Actinomycetes; order Pseudonocardiales; family Pseudonocardiaceae; genus Amycolatopsis; species Amycolatopsis sp. NPDC057786. The sequence goes on along the minus strand of NZ_JBHVKW010000124.1, from coordinate 17,770 downwards.
GGCGCTCACCACGTCACCGGCGGCGGCCTTGACCACCAGCACGGTTCCCGGCATCGGACTGGTGACCGGTCCGGCGCCGCCCGCGGCACCGGACGCCGAGCGCAGCCTCTCGCGCTCGCCGATCGCGAAGCTGTGGCCGTCACGCGCGAGCCACACCGTCCGCCCACTCCCGGCCGCGTGGCGATAGCGGTGGAAACCGGTGGGGTGCCTGACTTCCAGCAGATCACCCTCGCGTCGCGCGGAAACCCGGACCGGCTCGGCGCCGTCGACGCTGACGAGCGCGTTCGCCGGAGTGCCCTGCACCCGCACGACGACTTCGGCACTTCCCGACTTCAACGCGAAGTCGATCCCGCCGGACCCGCCGAGCCGCCAGCCGTCCGGCACGTCCCACGGATCGATGACGGCTCCCCGCGGTTGCAGGGAAAGCAGCCGGTCTAGCGCCGCCGCCACGAAGAACTCCGGCGGCACCTCCTCGGAGACCAAAGTGGACAGTCGCCGGTCGACGAGGCCGGTGTCGAGCTTGCCGTCGCGGACATCGCCGTCGGCGAGGAGCCCGCGCAGGAAGGCGACGTTCGTGCCGACGCCGAGCAGCGCGGTGTCCGCGAGCGCCAGATCGAGCCGGTGCAGCGCGGCCGCGCGATCCGGGCCCCAGGCGATGACCTTGGCCAGCATCGGGTCGTAGTTCGAGCCGATGACCGCGCCCTCGCTCATCCACGAGTCGACGCGCACGCCCTCGCCGGACGGCTCGTGGACCGCGAGGACGGTTCCACCCGTCGGAATGAAACCGCGAGCGGGATCTTCGGCATAGACACGGGCTTCGACGGCGTGGCCGTCCAGCCGGACGTCGTCCTGCGACACGGTGAGCACGTCACCCGCGGCGATTTTGACCTGCCACTCGACGAGATCCAGCCCGGTCACCAGCTCGGTCACCGGATGCTCGACCTGGAGGCGGGTGTTCATCTCCATGAAGAAGAATTCGTCGGGCGCGGTGGCCGACACGATGAACTCGACCGTGCCCGCGCCGACGTAACCCACCGAGCGCGCGGCCTCGACCGCGGACGCGCCCATCTTCGCGCGCGTCGCTTCGTCGAGGAGCACGGACGGCGCCTCTTCGATGATCTTCTGGTGCCGCCGCTGAAGACTGCACTCGCGCTCGCCGAGGTGGATCACGTTGCCGTGCGTGTCGGCGAGCACCTGGATCTCGATATGGCGCGGCGTGGTGACGAACCGCTCCATGAGCAGCGTGTCGTCGCCGAAGGAACCCTTGGCCTCGCGGCGCGCGGACTCGACGGCCGCGTCCAATTCGGACAGTTCGGTGACGAGCCGCATCCCCTTGCCGCCACCACCGGCGGACGGCTTGATCAGCAGCGGGAACCCGACCTTTTCCGCGGCGGCCGCGAAACCGCCGTCGGGAATGTCCACATCGGACGCCCCTGGCACCACAGGGACACCGGCCTTGGACACCGTCGCCTTGGCGCGGATCTTGTCGCCCATGGCGTCGATGGCCTCGACCGGCGGGCCGATGAAGACCAGGCCTGCCTCGGCGCAGGCACGCGCGAATTCCGCGTTCTCCGCGAGGAAGCCGTAACCGGGGTGGACCGCCTGCGCGCCCGTGTCGACCGCCGCCTGGACGATCGCCGGGATGGACAGATAGCTCTTCGCCGCTTCGGCCGGGCCGATACGGACGGCGGTGTGCGCCTCCCGGACGTGCCGGGCGTCGGCGTCCGCGTCGCTGTACACCGCGACCGAACGGATGCCGAGCCCCTGCAGCGAGCGGATCACGCGGACCGCGATCTCCCCGCGGTTGGCGACCAGAACCGTGTCGAACATGCTCACATCCTGAAGACGCCGTAGTTGACATCGGAAAGTGGCGCGTTGGCCGTCGCGGACAGCGCGAGGCCGAGCACCGTGCGGGTGTCCGCCGGATCGATCACTCCGTCGTCCCACAACCGCGCCGTCGAGTAGTACGGGCTGCCCTGCGCCTCGTACTGGTCGCGGATCGGCTCCTTGAAGGCCTCTTCGTCCTCTGTGGACCATTCGCCGCCGCGAGCCTCGATGGCGTCGCGGCGGACCGTCGAAAGCACCGACGCCGCCTGCTCCCCGCCCATCACCGAGATGCGCGCGTTCGGCCACATCCACAGGAACCGCGGCGAGTACGCGCGGCCGCACATCGAGTAGTTGCCCGCGCCGAACGAGCCGCCGATGACGACGGTCAGCTTCGGCACCCGCGCGCAGGCCACCGCGGTGACCATCTTCGCGCCGTGTTTGGCGATGCCGCCCGCCTCGTAGGCCTTGCCGACCATGAAACCGGTGATGTTCTGGAGGAACAGCAGCGGGATCGACCGTTTGTCGCACAGTTCGATGAAGTGCGCGCCCTTCATCGCGGACTCGGCGAAGAGCACGCCGTTGTTCGCGATGATGCCGACGGGATGGCCGTGGATCCGGGCGAACCCGGTGACCAGCGTCGAGCCGTACTCCTTCTTGAACTCGCCGAACCGGCTGCCGTCGACGATCCGGGCGATGACCTCGCGGACGTCGTAGGGCACGCGCGGGTCGGTCGGGACGACGCCGTACAACTCGTTCGGGTCGGCGACCGGTGCCTCCGTCGGGAGGACGTCCCAGGGACGCGGCGTCCGCGGCCCCAAAGTCGACACGATCGAGCGAACGATGCGCAACGCGTCGGCGTCGTCCTCGGCCAGGTGGTCGGTGACGCCGGACTGACGCGAGTGGACGTCGCCGCCGCCGAGCTCCTCCGCCGTGACGACCTCGCCGGTCGCGGCCTTCACCAGCGGCGGGCCGCCGAGGAAGATGGTGCCCTGGTTCCGCACGATGACCGCTTCGTCGCTCATCGCCGGGACGTACGCGCCGCCCGCCGTGCACGAGCCGAGCACCGCGGCGATCTGCGGGATACCGCGCGCGGACATGGTGGCCTGGTTGTAGAAGATCCGGCCGAAGTGCTCACGATCCGGGAAGACCTCGTCCTGCCTCGGCAGGAACGCGCCGCCGGAGTCCACCAGGTAGACGCACGGCAGGTTGTTGTGCAGCGCGACCTCTTGCGCGCGCAGGTGCTTCTTGACCGTCATCGGGTAGTAGGTGCCGCCCTTGACCGTCGCGTCGTTGGCGACGATCACGCATTCGCGGCCCGAGACCCGCCCGATCCCGGTGATGATCCCGGCCGAGGGGGCCTCGTCGTCGTACAGTCCGGTGGCGGCCAGCGGGGACAGCTCCAGGAACGGCGAACCCGGGTCGAGGAGGGTGTCGACCCGGTCGCGTGGCAGGAGTTTGCCCCGCTCGACGTGGCGGGTGCGGGATTTCTCCGGGCCCCCGAGCCGGGCGGCGGCGAGCCGCTTGCGCAGGTCCTCGACCAGCTCGGCATGGGAGGTGGCGCTGCGGGCGTACTCGTCGCTGCCCGGATCGGCCGAAGTGCTCAGTACGGGTGTGTCCATGGCTCCTCGTCGCCAAGTTAGCCGTCGTTAACTCGCTCGCTCAGGTTAACGCCCACTAACCCGCTCTGTCCACCGGGCGGGTGCTGAAGGACGCCATACCCGCGTCTAACGCGACGAAAGGGCCCTTCACCGCGTGGCATGCGGTGAAGGGCCCTTTCAGCCCTAGCGGTGAGCGGATCAGCCGATCGCGGCGACCAGCGGGTTGTAGTAGCCGCCCCGCTGACCGGCGACCGTCGGGTGGTACGAGTTCACGATCGGCCAGGTGAGGCTGTGCAGGTAGTCGCCTGCCGACGAGCAGATGTTGTGCCCGGTGAAGGCACCTCGAACGTCCACGAACTTCGCGCCGTGCGCGGCGGCACGGGCCGAGAGCACCGACGCCAGCGTGTCGGAACCCGAGTTGATCGCCGTGCGCTTCGTGTCGCTCAGCCCGACCGAGCACGAACCCGGCACGGTGTAGAAGCGCGGGTACCCCAGGACGACCAGCTTCGCGCCGGGCGCCTTCGACTTGATCTTGCTGTAGACGTTGTTCAGCAGCCCGGGAAGCGTGTTGTTCACGTAGTTCTTCGCGGTGTTGACCCGGTTGATGCAGGTCTGGTCGCTGCCGGTGGTGCAGGTGGTCATGACGTCGGCGAACCCGGCGTCGTTGCCGCCGACCGAGACCGTCACCAGCGTGGTGCTGGAGGTGACGTTCGCGATCTGGTTCAGGACGTCGCCGGTGCGCGCTCCCGAGCACGCGACGAATTTGAAGGTGGTCCCGGCGTGGGCGTTGGCCCACAGCTGGGGATAGGCGTTGGCACTGCGCATGCAGTCGCCCGAGTTCCCGTAGCTGCCGGCACCGACGCCGGACGAGTACGAGTCACCGAGCGCCACGTAGTTGGTCGCCGCTTGGGCGGTGCCCGCGAGACCGAAGGTGGCGAGGACAGCGACCCCCAGGGCCGCACCTAGACGAGTGAAGGAAAGAGCTTTGATCCGAGCAGGGACGGCCATGGTCACTCCTTCGTGACAAGTTAACGAGAGACAGCATTACCAGGTGGTAGCCCCACGCAAAAGGGTCATTTCCCCAGGTAACCCGCTTGGCTCAGGCTGGAAGTACGGCCGCGTGTTAGCACTCGCTAACACGCGGCCTTAATATGGCCAGATGCCGGCGAACCCCACCCCACTCGTGAACGGCGAGAAGGCGAACAGGCGCGAACAGATCATGGCCGCCGCCGCCGAGCTCTTCGCCCACCACGGTTTCCACGGCGTCGGCATCGACGACATCGGCGCGGCCGTCGGCATCTCGGGACCGGCGCTGTACCGGCATTTCCGCAGCAAGGACGCCATCCTCGGCGAGATGCTGAACTCGATCAGCCGTTATCTGCTCGACGGCGGGACGGCGAGGGCGAGCCAGCGGGACGAGCCGGGCGAGGTTCTCGAAGCACTGGTGGACTTCCACGTCGACTTCGCGCTCACGCATCCCGCGTTGATCACCGTCCAGGAACGCAACCTCGCCAATCTCACCGACAGTGACCGCAAACAGGTCCGGGCCCTACAGCGCCAGTACGTCGAGGTCTGGGTGCGCGCGATCAGCGACGCCGTCCCCGGGATCGGTGAACGGCAGGCGAGATCGGCGGCGCACGCGGTCTTCGGGTTGATCAACTCGACCCCGTACAACCGCCATCTCGGTGACAGCGAACTGGCCGAAATGCTCTGCCGCCTCGCGCTGGGTGCACTGCACGCCGCCAAGTGACCACGTCCGGGTTTCGGCCTATCCCCACTTTTCCGTCCTCTGGTGTTTGATAGGCACGTGGAGCCGGACAGGAGCGAGTACGAGCGGAGGCTCGTCGAAAAGGCGCAGCGCGCGCTCGTGGCGATCAGCCTCGGGGAGGACGCCGAGGCGCTCGACGAGCTCACGCCGACCGCCGTCGAGCCCCAAGCCCGCTCCGAAGAGACCAAAGAGCTCGTGATGATGCTCTTCGGTGAATGCAGCGCCATGGTGTCGACCCTCGGTGACGGCGGCAGCGCGCCGGTCAAGGTCCAGGTGTTCGACGAGGACGGCGAAGAGGTCTCGATCGACCAGGCGGACCCGCCCGTGCGGACGGCCGTGCGCACGCTGCTGGCCGAGGTGCACGGCAACAGCGAGGCCGCGCAGGAACAGGTCGAGATCGCGCTCGCCAACGCCGCGCCGGACGAGGTCGACAGCCTGGTACTGCAGGCGCTGCGCTGGACGATCCGGCTGTCGGCGGAATGCCTGGACCGGGATCTGCCGGTGGCGCCCTGGATCTCGGACGCCGTCGCGGACTAGCCGGGCGTGGCTTTGCCGGGACGGGCGCGCCGAGTGTCGCGAAAGCCACTTTCGCGACGTCTGATGTCCCGAAAGTGGCTTTCGCGACACGCTTGCCGACGGCTTGGGCGACTGATCGCCGAGCTTGAGCGGCTTCGGAAGCTGGGCAGATTGCCGATGTCGCATTCGAGACGCTCAGTGTCCCCAATGCGACATCGGGGACCCTGAGGGACATCGGCTGGGCGCGCGAGCCGGCGGGAACGCGATGCGAAAGTGGCTTTCGCAACGGCACCTTTCCTCGCCAGTAGACGCCGTGGACCATGCCGTGTCCTGCGAGTATCGCCTGGCGTGCTGACCTGCGGAAAGAGAGCGGGGGACCTTTGCTGTCGCGGGAGGGGGTGTGTGGATATGGGGACGTCGAGTGTCCCTATCTCCACACAACCCTCACGCGCTGCAAGGTCCATCGCTGACTGTGTGGATTTTGGTGCGTTGGACGACCCGAAATCCACACAGTCACCGCGCGGGGGACCGCGAAATCACTTGCAGGACATCACCCGTGTCGCCTAGCCCAGCAGCAGCTTCACCAGCCGCCCGATCTGCTCGGTCTCGATCAGGAACGAGTCGTGCCCGTACGGCGAGCCGATGACGGCGAACTCCGCTCCGTCGATCCCGTCCGCGATGGCCTGCGACTGGTACAGGGGGTAGAGCCGGTCACTGTCCACCCCGGCCGCGACCGTGCGCGCGGTGATCCGGCCGAGCGCGTTCGCGACCCCGCCCCGCCCGCGGCCGACGTCGTGCGTGTTCATCGATTCGGTGAGCACCACGTAGCTGCCGGCGTCGAACCGGCGGGAAAGCTTCCCGGCATGATGGTCCAAATAGGACTCGACGGCGAACCTCCCGCCGCGCAAGGGATCTTCGCCGTCTTGGTGACGACGTCCGAAGCGCTGCGACAGTTCGGCTTCGCTGCGATAGGTCGCGTGCGCGATGCGGCGCGCGATGCCGAGGCCGGCGTCCGGGCCGCCGCCGGGGACGTCGTGATAGTCACCGCCGTGCCAGCCCGGATCGGCGCGGATGGCGTGCAGTTGCGGCGCGGCCCAGGCGATCTGGTCGGCCGACGCCTGCGCCGTCGACGCGAGCACGAGCAGCGCCGCGACCCGTTCCGGTTCGCTCACCGCCCATTCCAGCGCGCGCATCCCGCCCATGGAACCGCCGGCCACGGCGGCCCACCGGCCGATGCCCAGCGCGTCGGCGAGGACGGTCTCGGCGCCCACCTGGTCCCGGACGGTCACGGCGGGAAACCTGCTGCCCCAGGGCTTTCCGTCCGGATGGCGCGAAGACGGACCGGTCGAGCCCTGGCAGCCGCCGAGCACATTCGGGACCACGACGAAGAAAACGTCCGTATCGATCGCCTTGCCCGGCCCGATCAGGCCGTCCCACCAGCCGGGGCTGACGTGGCCTTCCTCCGCCGGGCCGACGGCGTGGCTGTCCCCGGTCAGCGCGTGCTCGACGAGGATCGCGTTGGAGGCACTGGGATTCAGTGTTCCCCAGGTCTCGTAGGCGAGCGTGAAGGGCAGCGTGCCGCCGGTTTCGAGCGCCTGGACGCCGGTGACGAAACGGCGACGTCCAGGCGGCTCTCCCTCTCGCCACGCACCGGTCACAGAGCGGCCTTGGCCGCCCGGAATCCGGCCTCGAGATCGGCCTTGAGGTCCTCGATCCCTTCCAGCCCGACGGCGAGCCGCACGAGACCCGGCGTGACCCCGCTGGAAGCCTGCTCCTCCGGCGTGAGCTGGCTGTGCGTGGTCGAGGCCGGGTGCACGATCAGGCTGCGTACGTCACCGATGTTGACCAGCTGGCTGTGCAGTTCCGTACCGTCCACAAAGGCCCGTCCGGCTTCGACGCCGCCACGCAGATCGAACGACAGCACCGCGCCGGCGCCCTTCGGCAGGTACTTCTTCGCGGCCTCGTAGTGCGGGCTCGACGGCAGCCCGGCGTAGTACACCTTCTCGACCTCGTCGCGCTGCTCCAGCCATTCGGCCAGCGCCTGCGCGTTGGACACATGCCGCTCCAGACGCAGCGAAAGCGTCTCGATCCCTTGCAGGATCAGGAAACTGTTCAGCGGCGCGATCGCGGCGCCGGTGTCGCGCAGGATCTGGACGCGGGCCTTGGCGGCGAACGCGCCAGGCCCGAGGGCCTCCCAGTACTTGAGGCCGTGGTAACTCGGGTCGGCTTCGTTGAATCCGGGGAACCGCGCCGGATCCTTGCCGAAGTCGAAGGTGCCGCCGTCGACCAGCACTCCGGCGACGGTGGTGCCGTGCCCGCCGAGGTACTTGGTCGCCGAGTGGACGACGATGTCGGCGCCGTGCTCGATCGGGCGCACGAGGTACGGGGTCGGCACGGTGTTGTCCACGACCAGCGGGACACCGGACTCGTGCGCGGCGTCGGCGACCGCGCGGATGTCGAGCACGTTGCTGCCCGGATTGGCCAGCGTCTCGGCGAAGAACAGCTTGGTATTGGGCCGGACGGCGGCCTTCCACTGCTCGATGTCGTCCTGGTCCTCGACGAACGAGACCTCGATTCCGAGCTTCGGCAGCGTGTAGTGGAAGAGGTTGTAGGTGCCGCCGTACAGCGAAGGACTGGAGACGAAATGGTCGCCCGCGTTCGCGAGGTTGAGGATGGCCGCCGTCGTCGCCGCGCTCCCGGAGGCGAACGCCAGCGCCGCGACACCGCCTTCGAGCGCGGCGAGCCGCTGCTCCAGCACGTCCTGCGTGGGGTTGTTGATCCGCGTGTAGATGTTGCCGGGCTCGGCGAGGCTGAAGAGATCGGCGCCGTGCTGACTGTCGCGGAACACGTACGAGGTGGTCTGGTAGATCGGGGTCGCCCGCGCGCCGGTGGCGGTGTCCGGCGCCGCACCCGCGTGGATCTGCTTGGTCTCGAACGACCATCCGTCCGCGCTCATCGCGATTCTCCTAGCGGTTCAAGGGGTTTCGGCTGTTGTCACCGAAGCTAGCTCCGCCGAACGGAGCACCCAACCGCTCTCAGGAGGTGGGATTCTTTTCCTGAAGGGCGAACCTGTTGCCCTCCGAATCGGTGAACATCGCCCACCAGCCCCACGGCTGCTTCTCGGGCCGGGCGGGAAACTCGACGCCCTTCGCCGAAAGCTCCTCGTACGTCTTTTCGATGTCGTCGGCGTAGAAGAAGAAATTGCCTGTCGGGAGTTCGTCACGCACTTCGAACCGCTTGAGGTCCTCCGGCGCGGTACTCAGGACGAGCGACGTCGCGCCATCGGCGGACGTGACCTCGACCCACCGGTTCCCTTCGTCGTCGTACGGCACGTCGGTGGTGATCTCGAACCCGACGACCTCGGACCAGAACCTCTTCGCCCGCTCCTGGTCCCGCACCCCGACGACGATCTTGTGCACACCTTGAATCGCCATGCCGGCTCCTTTGTATCCATCATGGATATAACGAAACCGGAGTGTATGCTTCCCGGATGGCCGACGGCAACCCACAGCTCACCCCCGCGGCGTTCCAGACCCTGCTGGCGCTCGCGAAAGGGCGCGCGCACGGCTACGCGATCATGGGTTTCGTCGACGAGGTGAGCGGCGGCACCGCCCAGCTCGGTCCCGGCACGCTGTACCGGACGCTCGCCCGGCTCGTCGCCGACGGCCTGGTCGAAGAGGCCCCGGACGCGAGCGAAGACCGGCCGCACGACTCGCGCCGCCGCTACTACCGGCTGACCCGCGCCGGCCGGGACGTCGCCGCCCGCGAGGCGGAGTTCCTGAGCAGGCTCGTCGCGGTGGCCGGGCAGGCCGGACTGCTGAAGCGGGCGGAGTCGGCGTGAGCCGGGCGCTCGGCTTGACGCCGCATCTGTTCGTCGAGGACGTTGACGCGTCGCTTTCCTTCTACGCCAAGGCGTTCGGCGCCGTGGAACTGTTCCGCAACGTGCTCCCGAACGGCGTCGTGCTGTTCGTGGAAGTCGCCGTCGGCGATGCGCGACTGCTGGTGAGCCAGGAGATCCCGCAGCTCGACGCGCTCGCGCCCGCCACCCTCGGCGGCACCCCGATGCTGCTCGTCCTGGAGACCGAGGACCCCGACGACCTCGCGCGCCGCGCGGTGTTCGCGGGCGCGCGGGTGGAGGCGCCGGTCGAGGAGATGTTCTTCGGCGAGCGCTACGGCCGGATCGTCGACCCCGACGGCCACCGTTGGGCACTGACGACCAAACGTGAGCGGTTCACGCCCGAAGACATCGACGCGAGGACGCCACGCGAGGTCTGACGTGTGCGGTGGTCCCACCTGCTGGACAATCGCCGCATGGTTTCCGTGCGCAGTGTCGTCGACCGGGTGGGGCCGACGCTGTTGCACGCCCTTCAGGTCCCCGAAGAGTCCCCGGCCGTCGGCGACGTCGTCATCGCCGAACCCGGCAACACCCTCGCCGCGGGAGACCTCGTCCTCGGTGTCGCGATCACCGAAACGCCGGACGCCGCGGAACTAGTCCGGCTCAGCGCGGCCAAAGGCGCCGCCGCCGTCCTGCTGAAACCGCCGCTCGCGGCGAAACCCTCGGTGAAGCGGGCGGCGAAATCGGCGGACATCGCGTTGATCGAGGTGCGCTCGGCGACGTCGTGGGCGCAGCTCGTCTGGCTGCTCAGGACGGTCCTCGACGCCCTGGCCGACGAGTCGGACGCGCTGGAGGACGGCGGCGGCCCCGGTTCCGGCGACCTGTTCCGGCTCGCGGACGCCGTCGCTTCGGTGGTCGACGCGCCCGTGACCATCGAGGACACCAACTCGCGCGTGCTCGCCTACTCGGCCCGGCAGGACCTGACCGACTCGGCGCGCGTGTCCACGATCATGGGCCGCCGCATCCCCGACGACGTGCTCGCGCGGTTCCGGTCACGAGGGGTGTTCCGTGAGCTGTCCCGCGGGCGGCAGACGATCTTCGTGCCCGCGCAGCGCGACGGCACCCTTCCCCGGCTGATCGTGCCGATCCGGATGGGCGGCGAGCTGCTCGGGTCGATGTGGGCGGTCGTCGCGGGCCCGGTCTCCGACGAACGCGCGGCCGCGTTCGCCGACGCGGCACCCGTCGTCGCGCTGCACCTGCTGCGCCGCCGCGCGCACACCGATTCGCAACGCCGGGTCTCCGCCGAACTGCTGCGTGCCGTGCTGGAAGGAAAGGCCAGCCCGCGCAAGGCGATCGCCGAACTCGACCTGTCCGAGGAGCCGCACCGCGTCGTGGTCATCGAGGTCTCCGGCGGCGACGGCCGCGACGACGAGGGCCTGCGGCTCGCCCTCCTCGAACGGATCTCGCAGGGTGTCGGCAGGCGGCCGGTGGCCACCGAACTCGGCGGCGTGCTCTACGCGGTCGTCCCGGACGGCGACGGCTGGAACGAACTCCGGGCCGCGCTGGAAGCCCTGCCGTCGTCGAAGAAGGGCGGGACGCCGCGGGCGGCAGCCGGGTCGGCCTGCGAAATCGGCGAGCTCGCGACGTCACGGCTGCAGGCCGACGAGGCACTGGGGCTGCTTCGCGCGAAGCTCGTGCCGGGCCGCGTCGTGGTCTTCGACGAGGCGTGGACCGCCCTTTCTCTGCACCGCGGGGCGACGGCGGCAAGTACCGCGAGAGTCGCCGAACTCGGCCCGCTCGGTTTGCTGCGCGCGCACGACGAAGCCCACGAGAGCGGCTACGTCGACACGCTCTATCAATGGCTGCGGCATCCCGGAGACCCGCGCGCGGCCGCGAAGGAACTCCGGATCCATCCCAACACCCTGCGGTACCGGATGCGGCGGCTGCTCGACCTCGTCCCGCTGGACCTCGACGATCCCGATGTCCGGCTGGCGCTGATCACGCAACTCGTTTCCCTGCGCTGGAGCTGATTCCACTACAAAATGTTCGACAACGAACACTTTGTAGTTCTACAAAACCGTACCCAGACGTCAGGAAAGGGTCTTTCGGGACAAGAAACGTCTTGAAAGACCCTTTCCTGACATCCGACGGTTCAGTGCGCGCTGGCGCGATAGCCGTCCTCAATGGTCTGCCGCACCGCGGCGAGCAGATCGGCACCGGGGTAAAGCGGCAAAAGAACACCTGGGCCGCCGTCGACCCGCAGCGCGGCTTCGTAGCCGTTTCCCGGGGTTTCGACCAGGCCCACGATGACATCTGCCGGATTGCCTTCGGTGTCGACGGTGCGGACGCGCCGCTCCCGTCGCCAGTCCTGATTTGTCATGCGGAACAGAATGGCAGCTTACCGGCCAGTAAGATCAACATCTTGACTCGATCGTGCTGCATTTACCGTTTCGCAGGTTGCACGGCCGCGCCCACCCCCAGCGAACGCGGCCGTGCGTCATACCCGATAACCGAGATCTTCGGCGACGAATCGCTTCGGCACCATCCGGACCCAGACGGTCCCTTTCACCTCGGGATCATCGTGCAGGTAAGAACGAAAACGCGCATCCCATTTGTGTTCGTCCTGGCCGAGATACCGGCTCAGCAGCCGCCGTCCACGAGGGACGTCGAAGGGCAGCACCTCCGCTTCACCGCGCGCGAGCACTTGCCGCACGCGGCCGGTGCCGACGTCGCACACGTCGACGGTCACCGCGATCGACGGCGACTCGCGGACCAGACTGGCCAGCCGAGCCCACGGTCCGGTGAGGATCCAGAAGGCCCGTTTCTCCCAGAGGTACCAGGTGGGGCGCACGGTCGGCCCGGCCGCGGCGACCCTGGCCGTGAGCGGGCAGGCGAGGAATTCGTCGACGTCGAACATCAGACCTCGAGCAACGTTTTGCCGACCGCGCCGCGCGACTGCATGACCGCGTGCGCCTCGGCCGCCCGTTCGAGCGGGAATCGTTGGCCGATCACGGGTTCCAGCCGTCCGGCGGCGGCTTCGGCGAGTGCCGACTCGGTGAACGCCCGCATCTCGGCCGGTCCGCCGAGCCCCCGGATCACCGTGACCCCGCGCGCGGCGGCGTCCTCTTCGGACACCTCCGTCCACGAACCACTCGACAGTCCGTAGATCAGCATCCGGCCACCGGGCCTGAGCAATCCGAACGACGTCGCCCCGATGTCGCCGCCGACCCCGTCGAACACGACGTCGACCTCGCCCGCCTTCGCCGCCCAGTCCGCCTCGCGATAGTCGACCGCGACGTCCGCGCCGCGCTCCCGGACGTGCTCGGTCTTCGCCGCGCCACCCGCCGCCCCGATGACCACGCCACCGGCGGCCTTGGCGAGCTGGACGACCAGCCCGCCGACTCCGCCCGCCGCCGCTTCCACCAGCACGCGCTCGCCGGGGCGGATCCGCGCGGCGGTCACCAGCGCGGTCGCCGTGCGGCCGTCGGCGAGGATCGCCACGGCCGCGTCGAGGGCCAAGCCGTCCGGCACCTCGAAGACATCGTCGGCGGCGACCGCGACGCGTTCCGCGTACGCCCCGGATCCCCCGGTCGAGGTCACGACGCATTTGCCGACCAGGCCGAGGTCGACCCCTTCACCGACCGCGCTGATCACGCCGCCGACGCCGTTGCCGGGGATCATCGGCAGTTCCGCGCGGAACGGCCCGCCTCCGCCGGCACGGAACTGCGTCTCGACGAACGTGATGTTGGCGAACGCCACCTCGATCAGGACCTGGCCCGCTGCGGGCACCGGATCCGGGGCATCGCCCGCGACGAGCACTTCGGGCCCGCCGAACTCTTTCAACCACACGGCTCTCATGTGACCCAAGGTGCAAGCTCCAGTTCACTGGAGGTCAAGCGATTGTGCCGCGAAGCCCATGATCGGTGCACAACATTGTCGCGCGCACACGATGACACCGCCGTCCGGGTGGCTCACCGTGAGTGGCAGCACCTTTGTTCGCAGACCCGCCGCCAGGAGGCATCCCGTGCGTATCGCCGTCCCCCGTGAGATCAAGAAGCATGAGTACCGGGTGGCGCTCACCCCGGCGGGCGTGCACGAACTGACCGGGCGCGGCCACGACGTCTTCGTCGAGACCGGCGCCGGCCTCGGCTCGTCCATCACCGACGAGGAGTACCTCGCCGCGGGCGCGAAGATCCTCGCGACCGCGGAAGAGACCTGGTCCGAGGGCGAGCTCGTGCTCAAGGTCAAGGAGCCGATCGCCGAGGAGTACCCGCGGCTGCGCGCCGGCCAGGTGCTCTTCACCTACCTGCACATCGCCGCGGACCGGCCGCTGACCGACGCGCTGCTGGCCGCGGGCACCACCGCGATCGCCTACGAGACGGTGCAGACCCCGAACCGCGCGCTGCCGCTGCTCGCGCCGATGTCCGAGGTCGCCGGACGGCTGGCCCCGCAGGTCGGCGCGTTCTCGCTGATGAAGCCGAGCGGTGGCCGCGGCGTGCTGCCCGGCGGCATCCCCGGCGTGCACCCGGCGCGTGTGGTCGTCATCGGCGGCGGTGTCGCCGGGCTCAACGCGGCGCGGGTCGCGCTCGGCCTCGGCTCGGACGTCGAGATCCTCGACACCAATGTCGACCGGCTCCGCCAGATCGACAACGACTTCGGCGGCCGCATCCGCACGGTGACCTCGAACGCGCTGTCGGTGGAGCAGTCCGTGCTGGAGGCCGACATGGTCATCGGCGCGGTGCTCGTGCCCGGCGCGAAGGCGCCGAAGCTGGTCTCGAACGAGCTCGTTTCGCGGATGCGCCCTGGCAGCGTGCTGGTGGACATCGCGATCGACCAGGGCGGCTGCTTCGCCGACTCGCGGCCGACCACGCACGACGAGCCGACCTACAAGGTCCACGAGTCGGTGTTCTACTGCGTCGCGAACATGCCGGGCGCGGTGCCCCGGACGTCGACCTACGGCCTGACCAACGTGACACTGCCGTACGCCGTGCAGCTGGCGGAGCACGGCTGGCAGAAGGCGCTGCAGGCCGACGCTTCGCTGGCGAAGGGCCTCAACACGCACGCGGGCGCCCTCACGAACGCCCCCGTCGCCGCCGCGCACGGCCTGGCCGCCACCGACCTGGCGGACGTCCTGGCCTGACCCCCACGCCACATCCCCACGCGAGGGATCTTTGCCACTCCGGTGAGCAAAGGTCCCTCGCTCCTTTTCCGGCTTTCCGGCACCCGGAGCCCCGCGGTCGCGGCACACTGTCCGCGGGGAGGTACTCGATGGAATTCGAGGTACTGGGGCCGATCCGCGTTCGTTCCACCGGCCGTATCGTGACCGTCACCGGACGTCTCCAGAGGATCCTGCTGGGGACGCTGCTGGCCAACGCCAACCGAGACGTCCCGGCGAGCACGCTCGCCGGCGTGCTGTGGCCGGGGGAAGCCGACGACTCCGCGTCGAAGCTGTACCTGCACGTGTACAAGCTGAGGCGGCTGCTCGGCGAACCGGAACGGCTGGCGAGCGGAGAAGGCGGCTACCACCTGCGGGTGCTGCCGGGGGAACTCGACGCCCAGCGGTTCGAGTCTCTCGTGGACGAAGCCGTCGCGAGCGATCCGCGACGGTGCGCCGAATTGTCGCGTGAGGCGCTCGGCCTGTGGCGCGGGGAGCCGTATGACGGCCTCGACTCGCCGGAACTGGCCGACCAGGCACGGCGGCTCACCGAGCGACGGTTGGCCGCGATCGAGACCCTGTGTCAGGCCTAGCTCGCCGACGGCAGGCATTCGTCCCTGGTGGACGAGCTGTCCGAACTGGTGCGCCGTCACCCGTTCCGGGAACGGCTGCACGAATTGCTGATGATCGCGCTGTACCGGGCGGGGCGGCGTACGGCGGCCTTGGCCGTCTACCGCGCGGCACGGCGATTGTTCATCGAAGAACTCGGGATCGAGCCGGGCCCGGAACTTCGGGAAACCGAAAGGCGGATCCTCGCCGGACAACCGGTCGAACCGGCAGGCACGCCGGCACCGGCGGCCGCGCCGTCGGAACTGCCCCGCACGGTACGGAACTTCGTCGGCAGGACGGCGGAGCTGTCCGAATTGGACGATCAGCTCACAGACTCGGCACCGGTGTGCGTCGTGGTGGGCACCGCGGGCGTCGGCAAGACCGCGACGGTGGTGCACTGGGGCAACCGGGTCCGCTCCCGGTTTCCCGACGGTCAGCTGTACGTCGACCTCCGTGGCTACGGACCGGAGCGGCCACCCCCGCCCGCGAACGTGCTCGCCGGGTTCCTCGAGGCACTGGGGGTCGACGGCCCGGCGATCCCCCGCGAACTCCCGGCACGAGCGGCCCGGTTCCGGGCACTGGCCGCCCGCAGACGGATGCTCGTCGTACTGGACAACGCGCGGACCTGTGAACAGGTCAGGCCATTGCTGCCGATGAGTTCGTCCTGCCATGTCGTCGTGACGAGCCGGGACTCACTCGCCGGGCTGGTGGCCCGCGACGGCGCGAACCGGATCGTCCTGCGCCGCCTCCCGCCGTCCGACGCGCGGGAGTTGTTCCGTGGGCTGGCGGGTGACCGGGCGGACGGCACCGCGGACGCGATCGACGCGGTGGTGCGGCACTGCGCCCGGCTGCCACTGGCCCTGCGGATCGCCGCGGAGATCTTCCGGGCCCGCCACCATCTCGGCGTCGCCGACCTCGCCATCGAACTGGCGGACGAACATCGGCGCCTCGACCTGATGGACGCCGACGGCGATGCCCACACCTCGATCCGCTCGGTGTTCTCCCGGTCGTTCCACCACTTGCCGCCGACGTCCGCGCGGCTCTTCGTCCTGTGGGGCCTCCAGCCCGGGCACGACCTCACGGCGTCCGCGTTCGCCGCGCTCTCCGGCGAAGACCTGCGCACCACCCGGCGGGCCCTCGACGCGCTCACCCGATCGCACCTCGCCGAGGAAGGCTTCACCGGGCGGTACCGGACGCACGACCTGCTCCGGGCCTACGCGCGAGAACTCGCGGACCAGGTCGAGCCCACCGCACGGGAGGCGGCCTTGAGGCGTCTGTTCGTGTGGTACCTGCGTACGGCGATCGCGGCCCGCGCGCTCGTCGACCCGAAAGCCCGCGTGATCGCCATGGACGGCGTGGAGGAGACGCGGACCGAGGCACCGTTCCACACCCGCGACGACGCGCTCGCTTGGTTCGCCGCCGAGCGAGCGAATCTGGTGACCGTGGTGCGGACCGCGGCGGAACAAGGCGCCGAGGACGTCGCCTGCCTGCTGGCTGCCGCGCTGATGCGGTTGTTCTACCTGACCAAACACTGGGACGACTGGCTGATCACCCACGAGATCGCGGTGACCGCGGCCCGGCGGTCCGGCAGACGCGTCGACGAGGCCTACCTGCTGCTCGGCCTCGGGATAGCCCACGACGACGTCGGCGGCTTCGAGAAGGCGATCGAGTACTTCCGCGCCACGGCGCAGGTGTTCCACGAGCTCGGCAACCGGCACGGGCAGGCGTGGACCTTGAACAACCTCGGCGTGACGCAGGACAGCATGGGCCGCTTCGCCGAGGCGGCGGCGAGTTACACGTCCGCGCTCGAGATGTTCCAGGCGGACGGCGACCTCCACGGCGAGGGCATCGCACTGAACAACCTCGGCGACCTGCGCCGTCAGCAGGGCCTGTTCGACGACTCCCTGCGTCATCTGCGGGACGCCGTCGAACTGCAGCGGAGCAGCGGCGATCACACGTCGCTGCGCTTCACCCTCCGCACGCTCGGTGACCTGTACCGGGACATGGGGCTGCGGGAGCAGGCGAGCGAGGAGTACCGGCACGCGCTCGCGATCACCCGCGAACTGGACGATCGATGGGGCTCGGCCCGGCTGCTCGTCCAGCTCGCCGACCTGTCGGCCGCGGACGGACGCGAATCCGAGGAGCGGGACCACCTCCACGAGGCACTCTCGCTGTGCACGGCCACCGGCGATCCGATCGTCGAGAAGATCCGGGCCCGCCTCGGCGCGTGAGGGTTCACGCGCCGGGCTCCGCCTTCTTCTTCCTGATCATCGGTATCGGCACGGGCATGGTCGCCGCCGTCAAGCAGGGCCAGGCCCTCGACAAGGTAGCCAGCTCCTTGTCGCTGCTCGGCTCCTCGCTGCAGATCTACTTCGTCGGCTATATCGCGATGTTCATCCTGGTCCAGCAGATGGGGCTGCTCGACCAGCCGTCGTACACGCCGATCACGGAGAACCCGGTGG
>NZ_JBHVKW010000123.1:0-22761 GCF_042797905.1 Amycolatopsis sp. NPDC057786 | reverse complement strand
GCTCACAGCATCGGATGCCATCACTGTCCGTACCCATCCCGCCGGATTTCACCCCCGGCGTGTCGGGCCGGAAACACCGCTCACGACACAGTCCCATGTCGAGCCCGGTTCCCTCGTTCATCCCACTGTCAGGGTGTTCGGGTGCGTGGGCTCGCTGGCCTTGCTTGCCCCTTATGGTTGCCCACAGTGTTATGGGTCAGTATGAAGGCGTCGTCATTCGCGGCGCTGTGTGTCACCGCTGCTGAGTTCGTTGTCTTTCTCGGCGTCACGCTGTAGTTGTACCGCCTCCTCGCGGAGCTGCTGCGACCGTTGTTCGTCTTGAGTCGTGGTTGCTGCGTGTTCAAGAAGCGTTGCCAGCGCGCGGGCTGTCGGGGCTGCTGAAGGGATCTGTGACATCTGAGATCGCTTGCTGATGTGCAGGCGTGGAAGGATGTTGCTGTGCCCAAGCCCTACCCCCGTGAGTTCCGTGAGGACGTCGTCCGGGTTGCCCGAAACCGCGAGTCGGGTGTGACGATCGAGCAGGTCGCGAACGACTTCGGAGTCCATCCGATGACGTTGCAGAAGTGGCTGCGTCAGGCCGGCGTCGAAGACGGCGTGAAGCCGGGCGTCACCACGGATGCAGCGCGGGAGCTGCGGGAACTCAAGCGTCGCAATCGGCTGTTGGAGCAGGAGAACGAGGTCTTGCGCCGCGCGGCGGCGTATTTGTCGCAGGGCAATCTGCCGGGAAAAGGCTCTACCCGCTCGTGAAGGAGTTGGCTGCCGCCGGTGCCCGGGTCCGGGTGCCGGTGGTGGTGTCGTGTCGGGTGTTGAAACTCCACCGCCAGCACTACTACGCCTGGCTGGCCTGCCCGGTGACCGATGCCGAGCTGGCCGAGGCGTATCTGGCGAACGCGCTCTTCGACGCCCACCGTGACGATCCCGAGTTCGGGTATCGACTGCTGTTCGACGAGGTCACCGCAGCCGGTCACGAGGTGTCCGACCGCACGGTGTGGAAGATCTGCTCGGCCAACCAGTGGTGGTGCGTGTTCGGTAAGAAACGGCGTGGCAGAAAGGCCCGTTCCGGCGCGCCCGTGCACGAGGATCTCGTGTGTCGAGAGTTCACCGCCGATGAGCCGAACCGCCTGTGGTTGACCGACATCTCCGAACACCCGACGAGCGAGGGCAAGCTCTACATCTGCGCGGTCAAGGACGTGTGGTCCAACCGGATCGTGGGCTACTCCATCGCTGAGCGCATGACCTCCCAGCTGGCCGTTGACGCGCTCCAGTCTGCCGTCGCCCGACGGGGCGGCAACGTCGTCGGCTGCACGCTGCACTCCGACAGAGGCGGTCAGTTCCGTTCACGCAAGCTGCAACAATCGTTGTGGCGGCACCACATGCGCGGATCCATGGGCCACGTCGGCGCGGCCGGTGACAACGCCGCCATGGAGAGCTTCTTCAGCCTCCTCCAGCGCAACGTACTCGATCGCCGCCGCTGGGACACCCGGGAAGAACTCCGGATCGCGATCGTGACCTGGATCGAGCGCACCTACCACCGCCGACGCCGCCAAGCCCGACTCGGCCGTTTGACCCCCATCGAGTACGAAACCATCATGAGCCAGGCCGCCACAACCGCGGCCTAAACCGCTGTCACAGAATCATTCAGCAGCCCCGTCTGGTCCGCGCGGTCGTCGCTCGCTTTGCTCACCCGGTGCTGGTTATTGTGCAGTAGAACCAGCAGTAGCAGTTGCAGTGGGTTGGTGATGGAGTCGACGACGAGGTCGGACGCCCCGGTCTCCATCAGCCACAATGTCGGCACCCACGCCACCAGCGCGAGCACCACGAAGCCGAAAAACAGCGGATGCGCCAGCCACGAACTCGCCTTGTTCGAGAGCCGGTTGAACCCATGAGTGCTCTGGCTGCCCATTACTGCCTCCGATCACGTTTCCGTGCAGGGTTCCCGGAGCAGGAGCAGGCAAACTGATCATCGAGGTGGGCGGAAGTTGGCTGGCTTCCCCTTGTGCCAGCAGGCCGACATCGGTCGAAATCAAACACTCGGGTGTCGAACTCATCTGAGTGGACGAACAGACGCGTCCTTGCGCCCGGCTGTACCCCTATTCCACTAGGGATGTCGCCGAGAACGTCGTGCATCTCCTCATAGACGTCGCGGACGTATTCGCCGCCATCGTCGAGCAGGTCGTTCCATGGTGGCAGGCCGTCATTGTTCTCCACGAGCAACTGCGCATGTGGACGTCCGCCTCATGACGCAGCTATCAACATCGTAGGACAGATGCATGACGTCTCCGTTGCCGAAATCGCGGCCAGCTTCGCGATCCTCTCCCTTCTGTGTTAGAAGCCCGGGGAGGGAGAGACTATCGACGAGTCCAGCAAGCTCTGCCGCTGCGCGTCGGGGCTCAACGGAAGCGACACGGCGCCTTGGACAGTCGCGCCGCATCTGTCGATGTCTGGCTGGTGGTCGCGGTCAGGGCGCTCGGCGGGCGCTGAACGACACGGATCGACAGCCTAGTGGCACGTTACGAGTTCCGTTGGTCGACCATTGACGCACCGATAGGCAAGACCGATGACGGGCAACGTGACGAGTCAGCGTGCCCGTGAGAGGCGGAGATTGTCGGTGATTAGCGGATGGACCGGGGTACTTGTACCTTGGTGCGACTAAGAAGGAGGTCGCTGTGTCGGCTGCGGGACGGAAGTTGCGGAGTCTCCGGGCTCTTCGTCACGACCCACCGGGGTATGCGAAGCAGGGTGCGCGGCGAACGACGTTCCAGTCAGCGTTGGAGCAATGTGAGCAATTCCTGGACGCAGCCAGTGACACTGGTTACGCCACTCGGCCAGTCCAGTTGTTCTATGCCCTGTCGCAGGCAGGTCGGGCAATTGTTGCTGCATCACCGCGGATCGGTAACCAGGTGTCGAAGGTCAGTGGACATGGCTTGACCGCCAACACCAATACCGCAACTGCGGCAGAGGTCCTTGTTACCGCCACCAAGTCTGGTCTGTTCCCGGCCGTCGCTTCCGCCATCGATGTAGAGGCACTCGTCCCCAATGAGCCGGTTGCTCTACGAGAGTTGTGGCCGCTTCTGCCGGAGACAGTGGACGTCCCGCTCACTGACGACGTCATGGTGCCTGTTCTGTTGTTCTTCCAGGACGGGTGGCCTGAGATCGGCACTTTCGCCCACGCCGAGGTCAACTGGCTTCCGCGGCGAGTGCATGACCTCTTCGGTCAAGACCCAGTGCGGGTCAAGGAGCATCTCGATCGCTACCCGGCGTTGCGAGACAGCGTGCTGCACGTATCGCAACCGATGGGTGGCCTGGGCTGGCGCAATGCGGGTCCTGGGATGGGGCTGAGCGTTGAGTGGCGCAGCGGCTCGCCGCCGTTGATGCTCGCTGACAACAAGACGTTCAGCGACCTCGGGGTCGCGTGCTACCGGTCCGCCGACGACTCTCTCGTCACTCCCGCGATCGGATCTATGGCGACCGGTCTTCACCCATTCTTAGCGTTGTGGGCCGTACTGCTAGCGCTGTCGTCGTTGGCGCGGTACCAGCCGGCGACTTGGTCGAAGATGATCGATGTTGACAGATCACCGGAAGCCAACGCGATCGAGCACCTTCTTGAGGAAGCGACCACGTCCGTCCCCGCCACAGCGCTTCATCTGCTTACCACCTTCAGGTGACAGGGTCGGCGAAACCGGGAGACAGCAGGCACGAAGGTTGGCAGCAGATGTCCCTCACCATGGCCGAAGCGACGCATACCGCGGTATCGGTAGCGACCCTGGTTACAGATAACCCTCATCTCGTGACGGATACCTTACACAACAACAACTGATGGTCTGGTGAGAGCCAGGGGCATGCTCACGGATATGCTCACAGGCACACTCACCGTGCGTTCGCACTTGATCGCGGTACGTAACCAGCATGCCAGCTGGACCGGCCTGACGTCACCGATGTTTTCTGCGCCGGGTGCGGTTCGTGTCCGGATGCTCGAAGAGCTGATCGATAACCAGCGTGATCAACCCCTCCAGGGTCTGAGGGCCAGTCGCCGCGATACTGGCCCTGGCGGTGACTGGTTCGTCGGAGCGCTCGGTGGGCGCGAACAGGGACGGCAGCGGCGGCCACCTCAGCGTGGCCAGCAGCATGGTGACGTCGGGGGCACTGGAGGATCCGGGCTCGATGGTTTCGCACCGTTGCAGAATCGCGTTCAGCTCGGTGACGACTGGCGCCAAGGCCATTCGGTCATGGCCTGCAAGCACCTCCCCGGTATCAGCATCGATCGCACGAAACGGGGCTGCCCGTTGCGTGAGCTCCTCGTCCGCCAGGTCTGTCCACGCCTGCGGGATGCGCTGGTCGCGGACAAGGTCGTCGATGCGTTCGTCGAAATGATCAGCGGAGTCCCGGACCTTCCTGTCCCGCAGGGCCGAGGTGTCGCTGACCATCAACTCGGTCCGCAGTCGATCTGCGCGAAAGCGACGCCAACGGGACTTGCGGTCGGCTCTCTCGGCTCTGACGGGCCACAACAACTTGCTGATGATGGCAGTCGCAGTGAGGAACGATTGGACTGCCGGCCACGCCTCGGAACGCCCCTGTGGATCCCGGCTGAGTTGAAGCGCCTGTTGCACCGCCGCCAAGGCGTAACTCGCCTGCCGCACGATCTCGGCGATGTAGAACGTCCGGGCTCCCGATGCCCAGCGCTGCTCCCAGTCATCGCTCACTCGATTATTGTGTCCGTCAAGGCGTAGTGGTGGCCATCCAGGCCAGGCAGGAGTCCCTTGTCATGTTGCTCTGTCGCTCCCTGAGCGTAGGTCGCGGTAGCGGGTGACGGCGTGTGCGCCCGGAGTCCGTACCCACAATGGAGCGCCGATGAGGATGCGCTCGACGTCTGGGCTGATGCCGCCGTCGCTGGGAAAGGTCCACCGGTCTTTGTCGAGCACGACGTCGCTGTAGATCTGTGCGAACCACTCGGATTCGGTCGTGTGGCCGAGTGTGAACCCCCGCGTCCAGGGCTTGTTCTCGTGTTCGTCCCAGTTTCCGGTCACGCCCTGCTCTGTTGCGATCTTCAGGGCTTCGACTGCGAGGGACTCCGGGTCGTCCCACTGCGAGTTGTTGATCGTTCCTCGGCTCTGGATGTAGAGAGCAATTGTCCGAGCTGCGGAGGACGACCATCCTGGCGGTGGTTGGTCGGAGCCGCCGATGTAGTCGGCGGTGTTCTCCAGGCTGCCGAACAGGCACACGTCGACGCGACTCCCAGTGCTGCTGCGGGTGTTGGTGTAGATCACGACGACCTGTCGCTTCTCGATGCCACCCGTGAACTGGGCGAACTCGACCCGGCCGACGCCCTTCGCGAACATCACCGGTGGCGGGGTGACGAAGTCCTGAACTGCAAGGTCGCCGATCGCCGTCTCGATCCTGGGCGCCACTTCGGCACGGTCTAGCGTGCGTGCCTCCGGAGCAACTTCGAGCCCACCGATCAACGGAAAAGCCGTCTTGGCCTTCCAACTCACGCGTCGTTCGAGGGGGATGCCGTTGTCTGACGCGATGTCCCGGATACGGCGATCCGACCAGTAGGCGTAATTGCGGATCACACCTAGCTCGCCCATGAGCAGGCACCCTCCCAACGCCAAGTTCGTCGAAGCAGTCCCGTCGGGGACGGAACGGTTGAAGCCTACATATCACTCGTCCTTACCGACGGCTCCAACGCCGGCCCTCCCGCACTGCGTAGCTCAAGTCAGCATCGAGGGACGGCGCTGGCTCTGATCACAGTTCTCTTAGGCCCTGTAGGACTCGAGCGAGGAGGTCAAGGCTGGGGTGGGGCTGAGGTCGTGCAGCGATGGCAGCTGCCGCCTGCTCATCCTCGACACTCTTGGCGTTGGCCGTCACATCACACCTGGGGGCGTCGAGCTCACCCACACATGGCAAGTATTCGGTCAGTGCCTCGTACTCGGGTGTCTGGCGCGGGGAACGGCAACCTGCCGAGGTCGAGGCACTGAACAGCGGGCTGGGCGGCAAGCGCGGGATTGGCAGGGCGTTCACGGCACTGGCCCGTCGGGATAGCGCACATGAGGCGACACTGAAGCCAGGTGTGTCACAGGAAGCTGCTGTTCATCAGCTCACGGACCCACTTGACCTGAAACTCGACATCATCGGCTCGCTTGTCTCCACGCTTCCACAGCAAGCTGAGCGCAACGGTTCGCTGTGCGGCCAGAAAACGGCGACGTGCCGTGTCGTCGACGATTCCGTGGTCCGGCAGTAGCGCGACTCGCCACTCATCGTCGATGACGCGGGCGCTGAGGTGTTCGACCAACTCGGCGGCGTCATAGACGGTGTCGCTGTGACCGATGAACTCCCAGTCGACGACGTGGACGTTCGGCTCGCCCCAGAGCCAGTTGAACAGGTTAGAGTCGCCGCGAGAAACGATCCTCGGCGCCGATCGGCGAGCACCGCGGTGTCGCCTCGTTCGTACCAGGGGCCGAGCATCAATTGCATGTCAGCGGTAAGCGGCTCGTCCTCGCACTCGTCGAGCTGGCCCGGCCAGACCTCGGTGACCCGATTCTTGTAATTTGCGGGTGAATCGACGCGCGGCGTGTCAGCGAACGGTCCGAGTGGGCTCTCCCGGAGTTGGTCGAGAATCGCGACCATGGCCCAAAGTGCGGTGGTGGACTCGGCGAGGTCGGGCACCGGCCGACCGGCGAAAATGGTCATCGCGACTGCAGGCAGTTCGGGGTCGGGGTTGTGTCACAGCGGCTGTGGAGCAGCGGTGACTCCGCAGGCCGCGACATGTGCGAGGGCCTGTTACTCGCAAGCCGCGCGGTCGCGTTTGTCGGTGCGGTACAGCTTGAGGCAGACCTCGCAGTCCGGGCCGTCCCAGGCGAAGACACGATTGTTCCGACCCCGGTCAAAGGAGCCGCAGGCCCGGAAGGTCGTCGGCGAGCAGGCTCGGTTCACGCCGATAGAAATTGCGCAGCTCGTCGAGCAGACCGGTCGGTACGGTGGAGGTGTGTGGCAAGGCAAGCCCTCGATCTAGACCGTGTTCAGGTTCAGTCACGGATCGGCCCCAGTCGGCTGGCTGTGACGCCGAGATTCGCGATCAGGACGGTTTCGGCAGTGTGTACGGATGACATGAGGTCGTCCATCACCACCGCGGGGACCTGCCCCGAGTCAAAACCTGCTCGCTCGACGAGCAGGCCCAAGGTTTCGCTCTGCTTGGGTGTAGCCAGCGTTTGGCATTCTGGGTGTGCCAGCACCTCGCGCGCCATGAATGCATCTGCCGATCGTTCAGCCTTCTCGATCAGCTCGGCGCAGAGAAGCCCTGCATCTCCTTGTGCCGCAACAGCAAGGTCTGCCGCGGTCAACCCGAGCCGGATCCGGAATAACCCCGTGGGTCGGTGCGATGCCCCGCAGACATGCCGAACATCGTTAAGCATGCCTATCACGTCACCTGCACCGATGCTGCGCTCCTGAAGAAGCAGGTAGCTGCGCAGGCACGCTGCCCCGGCGTACTCCCAAGCATCGCTTTTGGCGGTGTTGTCGATAAGTTTGAGCGCCAAGTTGGCTTTCCCGTTAAGGGCAAGAGCGATGGCGCGTGTCTGGCGGGCTTCGCGGAACTGATTTCTGGTTTCGTCGTACTTCTCGGCATGCGCTGCGGCGTTCGTCCACTGGCCGGCTGCGACAAGCGCGCGGGTTCCATCCTCACGCATAACCTGCCGAAGCCAGTTGTCTACTTCGGACGAGCGGTCCGCGATTAGGCCGTCGAAGTCGACCAAGTCACCGTGGATCACGGCCGCACCACCATTACGGACGGCGTGGTTGATCGCTTCGAGCTCGCGGTAGGCGCCTTGGTTGTCACCTGCCCGCCTGGTCAGTCGGGCGAGGTTCACCACTGGCTGGAGCGAAGCGATGGCAGAACCGGCCGACAGTGGTGACGCTGCTCGGAAAATTCGGAACTGTCGTCGACATAGGCTGATGGCGACGTCGGGCATACCGCATTCGGCCGCGATGCGCGCGGACAGATTCCAGACGGTGCAGGCGCGGTTCATCCGCTCTTCGACAGTGGTTGACTCCTGGCAGGAGTTTGCGCACTCGCGCACGTTGCGCACCTGGGTTTCCAGATCAGGACAGGGAAAGCGGCGCTGCGACACAAGCGGAAATCGGGCCAGTGCTCGTTCGGCTACGCCTTCGTTCGCTCGGGCCGCCAATGGCGGTGCTGTTGTCCCAGAGGTAGGTCCACCACTCAATGTCGGGTTGGGCGGCACATGTCCGGGCAGACCAAGGATGACGGTGCGCGTCGCCCACGCGAGAATGCTCTGTGTTCGAGCTGGCAACCCAAGGCGGTTCCAGTGGAAGATGATCAGGTAGCTCAGAACCTCACGAAGGCCGCGCTGCAGCGTCCCCGTACGGGCCGCGGACCCCAGGGTCCGGCCGGCCTGTCGGAAGGCGCTGGCCCAGTCTGCGGATGAGGCCAGGGGACCTTCTGCGCGTAGCAGCGGCCCGCCAGGAGCTGTGTTCGCGAGCAACAACTGTTTGAGATCGCTGGCCATGGCGGTCAGATTCGCGGCAGAGACATCCTCTGGCAGTGGGCGTTCCTGAGCGATCCGGTGCCAGACGTCGCCCTGCTCGTACCACTCCAGTCCCGCCGCGCGCATCAGGGTGTTGCACAGCAGCAGCGACAGTTCGCGTCGGCCCAGCCCGCCGCCGCCGTTGTGAGCAAGGTGCATGACGGCGCGGCTGTCCTCATAGAATAGATCGTGGGCAGCCTCCATGCCCGTCCAGTTACCAAAAGCTTGCATCTCGGCCTCATAGGTGCCGGGCCACCATTGGGCAATGCGGTCGTCGGCTGCGAGTTCATCGAGTGCGGCCCCGAGATGGTCCCGCATCGCGTGTCCGTCCCGCCCTGGGTGAATCCGTAGTCGCCAGCAGGGGTGTTTCCTCATGAACCACCACTTCGTGACGAGGCCGTCCTCTCCAGCTCGGTGCAACAGCGGCGCGATGGTGTCGGCTGCTGACTGTTCGGCCGTGCTCCAATCGATGAACTCGATGTAGATCTGCCACCAGTCCGAAGCTGCCTGCCGTTCGAGGGCGTGTCGTCCAGCTTTCCGATAGACCTCGACGGCCTCGGCCAGGTCCGCGGGTTCGACGTGAATGGCTGCTGCGGCTTCATTCAAGGAAGCCCCGGCCAGTACCAGAAGAACCCCGTACTCCGCGCCCTGCGCAACCGCGGACTCGTCGGCATCACTGCTTCGCAGTTCTACCTCTCGCGGTGTCAGTCGATGAGTAGACATGCGTCCCATCCCGAAGTCGGCGTGGTGTTGTACACGGCGGTATGCAGGGCAAGAGCTGTTCCTGCTGTGCCTTCGAGGAAGCCGCGCTTCGCCACTGGCCCGTGGCGAGTGTGTTGACCCAGGTGCGCGGCCAGAGGCGGAAGGTATTCGTCAAACGCGGATGTTCCAGCGTCCTGGGCCGATCGCCAGACGGTTTGGTACAGCCCGGCCCAACCGTGGCACAGGCCGCCGTCGGTGATCCGAGCTAGCTGCTCAGGGTCGTCGAGGCAGCGAATCAGCGCCTGTTCGTACATCCGCTGCCGGTGGGCGTCACCGGTGGCGATGCCAGCGAGTTGGCCGGCACGGGCGATTCCAGGCGTGCCGTAGCACCAACTGGGGCGCGCCGGCCCCGACTGGTGAGGCTGGCCGGTACGCAGCTCTGCCAGGGTGATCCATTCAGGCCACCAGGGACCGGCCGCGCCCTCCTGCTGCCACGAATCGAGCCATTCGCAGATGGTGATGATCGCCTCGTGCTGACCGTCAACGATGATCCCTCGCCGCATAGCCTGGCTAAGCAAGGCCAGAGGGCCGGTGATGCCGTGGGCAAGACCGAAATTGCCGTGGCCCTCCTGATAGGAGGCGGAGATTCGACGGTGGGGATCGTGGCCGACCCACCAGCCAGGCAGTACATCGCCATCGACCTGACGTGGCCTGGCCAGGGCAACGAGGTAGTCCAGGACGCGCTCCATCGCGCTGCTATCGGAGGCGCGACGCAGGAGCAATGCGCCGAGGCCGCTCAAACCAAAGAACACGTCGTACTCGCGGAATCCAGGGAACTCGCCCGCCTTGATGCGTGCTAGCGCAGCTTCGGCGCGCCGGTGAGAGAGCGCGACCACGTGACCGTCGACATCCGCGAGAGCCTCTTGGTAGCGACCGCTGGCACCAGTCGCCGCAGCGTCCAGCATGAACGCGACTGCCGGAGCCCCGAGATAAAGGCCGGAAGTATCCGTGGCGCTGACTCGACCGGCGACAGCCTTGGTGACCCAAAGGTGTGCCTCGCGCCAGGTTCCGCGACCGATGAGAGCACGTTCGATGTGCAGCAGCGCCATTCCGGCGGTGCCCTTGGAGAGAGATTGATCGGCCCAGGGTTTGTCCTCTGGGCATGGTCCCGGCAGTGCCAAATTGTTGGCATGCCGCTGGGCGAGATCGGCCAGCGCGATCGCCGTGGTAGCCAACCTAAATCTCCCCGCGGCGAGCAGCGGCGCGGCGCGCGGAAGCCCGAGCCAAACGGCCTGTGACGCGTTCAAGCGCCGGATCGACTCCGACTGCACGAATGTGGTGCAGGTGCAGGAGAGACGGCAGCACCGTCAGTGGATCACGCTGCTCGGCCAGGGCTACTCGATAGGCCGCGAGTGCAACGGCGCGCCGCTGCCAGGCAGTCACGACTTTCTCCCCGCCCGACACGGAACGCAACGACGTCCATACGGCCTCCGGGTCAGTCAGCTCCAGCGCTCGGTCGCGGAGCGCCGGCTGCAGCCGCCCGTGCTGTTGACGAAGTTCACGGAGCAGCCAATCCAACCCGCTCTGGACCGACCCGGCGAAGTTCACGGCGACGTCGACGAAACTGGCAGCTGCCACCGCCTGTCGGTGCGTCCCGGTTCGGATAGTCAAGGCGATCTGTGCGAGAGCAGCCGCGGAGTCGGCCGCAAACAGGTCGTACGCGCGCTCCAATGCGGAACCGTGACCGTAGCGCCCTGTCTGGGGCTCGTGTGTGGTCAGCGCGACATGCGACAGCAAGCGTTCGCTGCGCAGCGTGCTCGCCCACTCGACAAGGCGTTCGGCAGCCGAGCCATAGGCGGATGACTGAGGCAGGCGCAGGTAAAGGACCAGGTACTGATCGTCATCGGGACGGCTCATCTGGCGATGGCGGCGGAACCACCAGTTCAGTGCGACATCGCCGAAGGCTCCGAGCAAGCTGGGAAGTCGCTCCGTGAGAACTTCATCGAAGCGGTCTGGGTGTCCGTAGATCTGCGCGCACAGAATGGGCGAATCTCCTGGCAGGTGGCTGGCGTCGCTGGCCACAACCTGCTGTGGAACTGCGATCGATGATGACCGGCTTGCAGCGGCAGCGGAATCCAGGACCAGGGGGATGAGAAGCTCGTGAGCTCGGCCAAGCCAGGCAATGTCCGCCGGTCCCGAGGTTTCGCGCAGTTCGAGTCGGCCTCCGCGGTCCAGGCGCGTCCGCAGCAGGAGTCGGTGCAACGGGTGGTTCAGGTCCACTGGCTGTCTCCGGTCCAGTTCGACCAGGGCGACACAGGCGGGGACACGCGATTGCTGTCGCCATGCGTCCAGCCCGGCCTCCCATACAGCGAACGAGGCACGGCGGCCAGGTAGGTCGCCGGCCGCCAGCAGCCAGCGCGCCGGGGACAGTATGGTTCGTCGGTATCGAACTCGGGGAAGATACGGGAGCCTGGCGGCGGCCCCGAAGTGAAACGCCTTGTACACCGAAGCTCGGGCGGTGGTGATCTCGGCGAGGAATCGGGCCAGAGGTGGAGTGTGGACGCCGGCCTCCAGAGCGTGGGTCACGCGCGGCTCGACGCGCTGGCCGGTGGATATCTGGACAAGGTAGAACCGACGGTCGTCCGCCGTGACGGCGAGGTCTGTCAGGTTGATCAGGTGCTCGTCCCGCTCATGGTGCTCGGCAACGGGAATGACGTGGGGCAGCAACTGCTCGGTCCGTGCGACGTTCTCGTTGCGGCGCTTCCGTGGTGTAAACGACAACTGGGCGGCAACGGTGCCGGGCTCGGCTGCGGTGAAGGAGGCGGCGACCGCGTCGCGGCCGTCGTCGGGCAGCAAGTGTGCATGGCGGCCAGCCATGCTGCTGCCTGGCCTTGGCGTTCCAGTCACCGCCAACGTGAACCGGCCGCGAGACAACGCTTCTACACCATTGGAGTGGATCTCGACCGCCACCTCGACACGAGCGGGCAGGTGCAGGTCAGCGGGATCGCTGGCCGTGAGGTCCTCAATCGCCTGATCGGTCAGGACGATTTCGCCAGTGCCGTCCACTGTCGCTCGCTGGATCATCGCGAGGAGCTTTTCGTCGCGTTCGCTCATCTGATGAGCGGTGCGCCCGCGCGAGGAGCCAAGGAAGCCAGCCGGGAGGCCGAGTCCGCTGTCGGCGACCAACTCCAGGACTTGCACGAGCGCACCGATTCCGTAGCGTGCGCGGAATCGCGAGTGGTAGTCGCGCCAGGCCGGATACCCCAACGGATATGGGGAAAGGCGATACAGGACTCGGACGGCGTCGCGCGCCTCCTGAGCCACCTGCTCTGGTATTTCGACGTCACAATCCAAGATCGTGTCGGCAAGGAGAGGCATGTCCGCGACGGCGCTCAACGCCTGCATCCGTCTTGTGACTTCGGTTTCAGTCACGGCGACGGCTTCTCCGGCCAGTTGCTCGCGGATAGTCGTGAGTTCGCGCACGGTATGCGTGACCTCGGGGATTGTCTTGGCCTCGACGGCCTCCAGCTTTGTGCAGACGTGGTCTAGCGGGTCCTGGCACGTCATCGGCGCGGACAAGCTGCTGATCAGGATCCCTTCGTCGAGCAGCCCCGTCAGCATGGTGTCGACCGACTGTCTAGTCGCCGCTGGAAATCGGGCCATGATCTGTTCGCGGAGAGCACCGAATCGCACAGGTTTCTGGGCTGCTTCGACTGCGGCTCGGACTGGTCGGCCCAGACCTATGGACACCTCGATCGGCGCCAACTCTTGGCCCGCTCCGTCCGGAGGTGACCCTGGTGCAACGAACCGATCACCGCGAACACTGCCCGCGTTGTTGACGACCACGGATATCCGCTCCAATAGCGGCACACATTGATGCAGACGTGTGATGACATCACCGAGCCAGGCCGCGTCCGCACGAACGGCAACTCGATGCTCGAAGCCCCAACGCACCTTGGCCGCAGCACCGATCCGAGCCAAGCCGACCCCGGCAAAGAGCCCGAACGGGGTGGGGCGCTGCTGCCAGCGAAGGAGGTAGGACGCCAGGGAGATGACCACTCGACGAACCGCTCGGAGATCACGACTACCGGCGGCCACCATCTCGTCGATCTGGCGGGATAGGGCCGGACTCGCGTAACCCACGGCGGTCCGAACATCCGCCCGCTGCCACTGCATCGTCAACCACGCTATGCCGCGCTCGATCCCACCATCGCCGTACAAATCCAGGGCACTAGGCAGATCCAACCCGCTGGGGTCGGTGCTGGCGCGGAGCACGGCCGCACCGCCAGGCACGTATACCGCGGATGATCTTGATGGCACTGTCTCGCCTCCTGTGACGATGCGACCGCAGGGGTGCTGCTGGTGCGCCGTAGCGCACCGGCAGCACCCCGTGGGTCAGGACGGATCGTCTGCGAACGAGTTGCAGGCGCTGTCGTTGCCCGCGCAGGTGTTGCCGCACCCGTCGTCCGTCGGGCAGTCCCCCATGACAGGGGCATAGGCCACGACGACCCGTACATCCAGCGCGAACTCGTCATCATCCGCAACGGGCCGTTCTGCCAACGCGGTGGCGCCACCCGAAAACAGGACCTCGGACATGTGGGTCACTCTCCTTACTTGGTGTTTTCTTGCAGGGCACTCCGACCGGCCGCAGCGTTAGCCGCATGTGGCCAGGAGATCGTGATCCGGCTGTGCTTCTTGTCGACGACACGCCCTGCAGGCATCAGGTCGTCAGCGGTGCCCGCCGGGTAGACGCGGAACTGGGGGCCGGGTCCATTGCGGTGATCCCGCTCCCAGATGCGGAGCTGCTCAGCCACGTCCTCGGCGAGCCGTTCCGCGTCGGGTCCGAAGGCGTGGACGCCGAACTCGACGGCAGACTCATTGACCGTGCTGCTGCGCGTCGTGACGTAGGCAAGATTGCCGCCGTCGACAACAGCCATCGCGGCTGAGTGGCTTCCGGGCGGGGAAATCAGGCCGCTGTCCAGCTTCTTGTCCAAGATCACGCGACAGAAACCGGACAGCGCCGTAGCGAGCCACATCTGGGTGCCGGCCCACGGCTCGAACCGGCCGATGCTGGCACCGCTCCAGACCTCCACCCGCGGCGTGTCCAGAACGCCCTCCAGCTCGGTGGGATCAACGGGGAAGTCATCGTCGAGGCGCAGGGTGACCTCGCCCCCGCGCATGACCAGCAGCTTGCTCTGGTGCGCCCCGGCACCGCGCATCGACACGAAACCGAACAGGCGCGCAGATCGGCTGACCAGGCACTCGTCTGCTTTCTCGAACGCGATCGTCCGCGACAGCCCCCTGACCTGCAAGGGAACCACGAGTAGTCCGGTCGGTGCGAGCTGTTCCACCCAGGCCGGCGGCACGTCCCACGTGTTGACGGTGACCAGGATCCGGTCGTACGGGGCCTGTTCAGTGACGCCAGCCTCGGCATCGGAGAATACGACGTTCACCTGCGAATACCCCGTCTCCCCGAGGAAGCGGCTGGCTCGATCGGTGATGTCCTGGTCAATATCGACCGTGGTGACGCGCCCCGCGGGACCGACGAGCTCGGCGATCAGTGCGGCGTTGTACCCGCCGGACCCAATCTCCAGGACCCGCATGCCTTCGGTTATCTCCGCCTGTTGCAGCATGTGTGCTTGCACCTGCGGCGCGGACACCGAGCTGACTGAGTTCCCGGACTCGTCGCGCTTGGTAACCACGCCGTTGTACAGCTGGTAGACCTCCTCCAGGTCCACACCAGGCGCGAACCGTTCGCGTGGAACCTTGCGCATCGCGGCCTCGACTTGCGCGGACACGATCGTGCCCTCGGCGATCAGGTCATCGACCATCTTTGTGCGCAGGTGGGCGACGCGCTCGGAACTGTCGGCCTCGTTGTTTCCCTCTACGGGCTTGACCATGTCGTTCAACTGACTTCCTTGTCGTGTGGCACTGCGGGTGGGTGGAGAAGGCGTCATCGATCGTGTCGCCCCTGGTCGAACCAGTCGCCCGGACCCCGAGCTGATGGTCTGGGCAGTGGTTGGCGGGTCAAATGCCGGAGACGTTCGTGCAGGTCTGGCGGTACAAAGTCGTCGAGTCGTAGCCCAGCAGCCTGCACGCGGTGAGCTGCGTCGTCGAACCGAGCGCAGGGCCAGGACTGGACCGAGCAGAGCGGGCACGTGCGCTGCTCTTCCGGTGGCGGTAAGTGTCCGGCCAGGTCGTCGATCGCTCGGACGGCGCCGCCGAGCCGACTGTCGGCTGCGACGATCACGGCAACCACTTCGCGTATCCCGCCCACGTGTCACACCACCCCGTCTGGAGCGCCACTTGGGAGGACGAAGCCTCCTTGCCCAGACCAGAGAGGGCCTTCCTCGCGCGTCAGCAGGCCAGCCGCTTCCATGCTGGCGAGGTCACTCGCGAGCGCGCTTTCCAAGCGCTGTACGCGGTTCTGGACCTTCCACGAATCGGGTGCCTTGAATGTCATCGGTCGCTGTAGGTGAGCGGGCACGATCATGAGGCGTGGCGGCTCGTGTGGGCAGGTCGGATGATCCGGGTGGTCAGGATGTGTAAGGTTCAACAGTGCTCGAAGGGTGGGTTCAGCCTCGTTGCCGTAGGCCCACACCACCTTGCGGGGACCGAAGACGTCGAAGCCCGGTTCGCGCACGGCCCGCGCCGCGGTCACTCGGTCCGGCTCGGTGATGGTGAGCAGGTCGACGTAGCTCTTCCAGTAGTAGGCCGCAACCAAGACCACCGGATCGCGTCGCTCGCCGCAGACGTAGAAAGCGAATCCTTCGTCGACAACCTGTCGGAGCATGTCGTCAATCGCACTCGACCACTTTTTCTTCGTCGTCAGGCGGTTCATCGTGGATAGCAGGCTCATGGTCGCGGTCACCGTGGTCGTCGTTGGGCAGGCAACCGGCTGCGACGCGGTCGGGGGAGCCTCGTCGCAGCCGGTGCGTTCATGAGATCGTGACTAGGTACGACGGGGGCAGATGACATTCGATGACATCCGCGAAGGAGCGCGCGAGCGTGCCTCGACACGTCACGATCACCGGCACACGCTCGATCACTGCCCAGGCCGAGACGCAGTTGACCGGCCTGTTCGACGACTACCTCCGGCCGTTTGCCGACCCGAACGCCACCTTCTACCTCGGAGGTGCCGCCGGAATCGACACCTCCGCATTGGACTGGTTGGCCGAACACACACAGGCCGCCCTGACCGTCGTCGTACCGTGCACTGTGGCCGACCAACCAGCTGTCGCGGGCGAGGCCATCCATCGATGGCAACGAGGCGGCCGGCTTGCAGGCGTCGTCGAGCTGCGCGCTGAAAAGCTCGGCTCCTCGGCCTATCATGCCCGCAACCGCTGGATGGTCGACCGCAGCGGCTTCGTAATCGGTTTTCCGCAGGGCTCGGATTCGACGAGCGGCACTTGGTACACCGTGAACTACGCCGCCGACCAGGGTAAACCCCGGCTGGTCGTGCCAGTCTGACTTTCGAGAGATGGTGTACTGGGCGGCGTGACCACTGATCGGGATACCGGGGTGCGCCTGCTGCGGCAGCTGCGCGAGAGACGCGGCTGGTCCTGGACCGATCTCGCCCGAGGCTTGCGCGATACTGCGCGCCAACTCGCCGTCACCTCGCTGATGAACAGGCAGGTCGCGAGCATCCAGCGCACCGTCGCCAGGTGGGAGAGTCTCACTAGCCGAACCAGTCCCGGCGATCGCTACCAGTTTCTCCTGGCCCACCTCTATGCGCGAACCCCATCCGGAGACCTGGCGCTGGGTACCGGATCGGATTTCGCTGCGCTGCTCGACGCACTCCGCCATTTCGGAGCGCCACCCCAACGCATCCGACAGCTCGTTGAGCTGATCACTCAGAGCGCGGGAGGTGAGGGCCGAGACCTGTTGGCCGTGCTCTCGCCTACCACCCATTCGAGCGTCGCCGCTGTTGAGCGCGATCCATCTCGGCTCGATCCTGACCTGCTCAGCCAACTGCAGGATGCTGTTGCGGCCATCAATGGACAGGTCGGATCGACCCCGTTCGTCCGTCTTCAGCTCCAGCTTGCGCCGATCGTCGAGTCCTGCGGTCGGCTCCTGCAGTTCGACCACGTTGGTCCGTACGACGAACTGATGCTGCTGGCTACCGACACCTATGCTCTTGCCGCGCGACTGGCCTTCGAGACCCGCGACGACGAGATCGCCATGGCCCTGTACGCGGACGCCACTGAGGTCGCGGGACGGCTCAAGGACCGTAGCCACCGGGCGGCGGTACAGACGAGTCACACGATGGTGGCCTTGCATGCAACCAATAACGTGGACGCGGCGCTGAAGATTGCCCGTGCCGCGACCGCCGATGCGCACCGGGGCACCAGTTACGCCATTCGAGCCCGCGCACACGCCGTTCACGCCGAGATCTGTGCTCGGAGCGGCCAGGCCAGGGAAGCGACCGAGGCACTCGACCGAGCGTGGAAGACCGTCGATCAGCTGACCGTCGACGACCCTCACGGCGGATTCAACGTCGACCGCCTGAACGGCTTCGACGGACTCTGCGCTCTCCACATAGGCGACGCGGGCCGTGCCCACCAAAGCCTCGACCGCTCGCTCAGCGCGTTGAGGTTGTCGGGGGACTTGGTGCAACGAGGCATCGTGAACGCCGACCTGGCCCTCGCGCGACTGCGTCTCGGTGATCCCTTCGCCTGTGTCGATCTCTTGCACGAAGCCGTGGACATCACAGCGGCGACGGGCGGCCGGGTGCCCGCACAGCGGATCCGTCTGGCACGACGAGATCTGCGTCCATGGCGAGCCGAGAACTTCCTGGCCGAACTCGATGACCACATTCACGACACACTGATCGGGCGATGAACCGGAAGGGTTGGGTTCCTGGTCGGCGCGGTCTCGGAGCACGGACTTCACTGCGCAGATCCAGTCCCGGCTCACGAGTGGCAGCGCAGCATGCCGTTCGGGCGTGGAGATGATCTCGTTGGTCATCGTGTCGTCCGCTCCCGGCCATGGATCGGCACCACATGACCGTGAACGCACTCGTAGTACCCGCAGACGATCCAGTACCGGTGGCACTGGTGGCCGCCAACTGGGAAGGTCACCCTGGCCCGCGGGAGAACACCGGCGAGCCCAATAGTCGGACCTGCCGTGCTGGCCGGTCGGGGCACGGCCAGCACGGCAGGAGCTTGATTGGCTGCCGAACGAGCAATTGAACGCCGGCAGGGATGGTTGCGCTGTGTCTGCGTGTCCCTGATCGCGGTCACTATCACTCCCGGTTCGCTCGTTGGCGGAACGATCGACGTTCGCGGCCCTGTGTCGCGTGTTGTCGCTGGACGAGGACGCTAGGTGTGTTGGCGGGGTGGGACCGGGAGGATTTCTCTGGGGTCGTGGGCGACGGGGGTGGGAGGATGTACTCCATGCGAGGCATGACCGATGACCTGACGATCGGGGAACGCGTGGCGTTCTATCGGCAGCGGCGCGGGCTCACCCAGGCGGTTCTGGCAGGGCTGGTCGGCCGCAGCGAGGACTGGCTGCGCAAGGTGGAGCACGACGTGCTCCCGCTGGATCGGCTGTCGGTGTTGCGGCGTCTCGCGCATGCCTTGGACGTCGCGCTCGGCGATGTGATCGGCGAGCCGGTGCTGATGGCGGGGGCCGACGAATCGGGCCGACGGACGATACCGGCGCTGCGCGTGGCGCTGATGGACCATCGCCAGTTCCTCGCTGGCCCGCAGCCCGGTGAGCCACCTCGCCTGGACGCCCTTGCCGCGGAGCTCGCGACGCAGTGGGGCGACTACCAGAACTCCCGCTACGCCCGGCTCATCCAGCGGCTACCCCTGTTGATCACCGAGACCCAGACCGCGTGCCAGCACTACGGACACACCAGCGACGACGGGGTGCGCGCCCACACGTTGGCCGCCAGCGCCCACCAACTGGCTACGGCGTTCCTGACGAAACTCGGCGAGGCTGATCTCGCGTCGATCTCGGCCAGCCGCGGGCTGGCCGCAGCGCACGTCAGTGGCAGTGACCTGATGATCGGGTCGCTGTACCGGTCGGTGGCGCATGCCCTGCTGTCCATCGGCGAGTTCGAGCAAGCGGTCGCGCTCAGCCGCGCCGCCGCCGACCGGCTCGAACCCGGCCTCGGCACCGCCACACCGGAGTACCTGTCGGTGTACGGGATGCTGCACCTGGTTGGGGCGGTGGCTTCCTCCCGGCGCGACAACCGGGCGGACACCACGGCCTTCCTCGCCGAGGCCGACCAAGCGGCCACGCGGGTGGGGCACGACGCGAACCACCTGTGGACGGCGTTCGGGCCCACCAACGTCACGATCCACCGGATGACCACGGCGATGGAACTCGGCGACGTCCAGGTGGCCGTCCATCTCGGCCCCCGCGTGAACACCCACGGGCTGCCGGTGGAGCGCCAAGCCCGGCACGCCATCGAAACCGCCCGCGCCTACGTCCGATGGAACCGCACCGACGACGCGCTCGACGTGCTGCTAGCGGCCGAACAGGACGCGCCCGAACAGGTTCGCTACCACCGACTGTCGCGCATCCTCGTGCGAGAGATGATCAGACTGCCCCGACCAGCCACCCGCGCGGTCGAACTCGCCTACCGAATGGGCGTGCACGCCGCCGACTCACACCGCCCGTAAGGTCCACCGACATGCCGACCAACCAGCTTCCGCCCGACCTTCAAGCTGACGTCGAGACCCTGTGGGCCTATCACGACATGGGCCACCAACCGCGCCGCTGCGACGTCGGCATCGGGCTCGGCTCCCACGACCTCGGCGTCGCGATCCACACCGCCGATCTGTACCAGCAGGGCCTGGTCGACCGCATCGTGTTCACCGGCGCCAACGCGCCGACCACGATCGAGCGTTTCCCCCGCGGCGAAGCCGTCCACTACCGCGAACACGCCGTCAGCCTCGGCGTCCCCACCGAGGCGATCATGATCGAGACCGAGGCGACCAACACCAGCCAGAACATCACCCACAGCCGCCAGGTCCTCACCGACGCGGGCATACACCCCGCCTCGATCATGCTCATCTCCCGGCCCTACCAGCAGCGCCGCGCGTACGCGACCTGCCGCAAAGTGTGGCCCGAGGTCGAGGTGATCTGCTCATCACGGCCACTGCCACTCGACGAGTACATCGCCAGCATCGGCGACATCGACCGGGTCATCAACATGCTGGTCGGTGACACCCAACGCATCACTGAGTACGCCCGCCGGGGTTTCGCCATCCAGCAGGACGTACCCGATGAGGTGAACGCCGCCTACCAGCGACTCGTCGACGCCGGTTACACCAGCAGACTGATCTAGAGGCGGGTGCCATCCTCGGTGCGGCCCAACGCGGCGAGCCCCGCCTTCACCACGTCGACCGGGGCGACAGCCACCACGTCATCATCACCCGGCCCGGTCAGGTACACAACATGCCCGGCACGGGCCTGCCTGGTCAGCTCACCCACGACCTGCCCGACCGTCGCTTCGGCAGCCCCCTCAGGAGCCGGACCATCAATGTCAGAGAACAGCGGCATCCTGCCAGCGTAGTACCTCCGCGCGGGCTTCCTCATACAACGAGCCGCTCCGAGCGTTGTTCCCACGTGCGAGCAGACGGTAGAAGCCCCGCGTGAATCGCTCAGATTGATGGTTCAGGTGACCCGCCGTGCGGGCTGTGCTGGGCCGGAGGCGCTAGCGCCGAGTCAGCCGCCGCTACATCAAGCTCGCCGATCGAGGACGCGGTGCGGGGGCCTGTGGCTCGCCCCGGTTTCGTCAACATCAGGAACGTTACGACGAAGGA
The DNA here is from genome assembly GCF_042797905.1 of Amycolatopsis sp. NPDC057786. Taxonomy (NCBI): domain Bacteria; kingdom Bacillati; phylum Actinomycetota; class Actinomycetes; order Pseudonocardiales; family Pseudonocardiaceae; genus Amycolatopsis; species Amycolatopsis sp. NPDC057786. The sequence continues at coordinate 1,742 of NZ_JBHVKW010000123.1, read as the reverse complement.
CGGGTCCCCTTGCCGCCGTATGGGGGCAAGGGAACCCGTCCTTGTCTTGGCGTTCGCCCATATTCCGTTAACGGTGACAAAGACGGGTTTACCTTTTATCTATTGTCGCTGGTTCTTTAGATAGCTCCTCACAGCGGTAGCCGCTAAGGCGACAGCAAAGAAGGATATTAATCCGTATATGTAACTGTGGTGTGTCACCGCTTCGTAAGCAAAGTAGGCAGCCGCGACAGTGATTAACGTTGCAACAATGATTAATGCGTTTTTGCTTATCATTATGCCGTCCCTCGCGACAGCGGTGATCTCGTCGAGCCAGGCCTCGAGCTCGGGGCCTGTCCGTCACGCACGCTCACGATCTCGTCGAGGGCCGGATCGAGGGAGAGGTCAAGCCCATGCGCTCCACGGTAGGGCTCGACGGTCGTCCCGATGCCCATCGGAGTGAACAGCTCCGTCGAGCCCAGGCAGCAGCGGCGGAACCACGAGTCGTGGGCGAAGACCAGGTGGCGCATCGTCTGCACCGCCGACCACTCGTCGTTCACGCTGCGGCGCTCGATACCTGGCGTTCGCTCGATCGTGGCGGCCAGGCGGCATGGAGCTGACGTGATGCCTCGCGCAGATCGGCGGGGTCCTCGGAGCGGATCAGCACTCGCACCGGATGATCCCGGTCAAGCACTGCCTCGACGTACTCGGTGACTTCGACGCCGTTCACCACGAGGTTGGTGATGAGCCCGTCGGTCACGGCATCCTGCATGACGACGCCGATCAGGCGTGCCCCGGTCAGGTCGCACTCGCGGAACTCCGCACCGTACAGATCCTTGTCGATGTACCGCGTCATGCTCTGCATACTAGGTCCGAGCACCGACATTTCTGGCTGGCATCGCCGTTGCGTCTCGCTCCTGCCGGTCGTCGCCCGCTTTCCGGCTCGCGCACACCCGCGCCCAGCCCCCGTCGACCAGACCAACGGACAAGATCAACAAGTGGGGCCAAAACTCGTTCACCGAATCAACTGGCCGGAGTGCGAAGTGCGGCCAAAACTCGTTCCGAACTGGGGCGGAAACTCACCCCTGAAATCACCCGGGGGCATGACGGAGAAGAAGTTGTACAAGGTCTACGACGAGTCTGATGTCGAGGTGGTCTACCGCCGCGGTGACTGGCAGGACAGGGGCCAGATGCGCCGGTGGGTCGAACGCGAGGGCGAGCGGGACAACGAGCTCACCCTCGGGGGAGGTCCACCACCTCGGTGAAGACCTCTTGTGCCTGGAGGACGACGGTGTGGGCTTCGCCGACGAACCACGGCAGGCCTGTGGTCTGCTGCGCGAGCACAGCCGCCACGAACTCGCCACCTCGTAGCAACACGGGGTCGCCAGCTATGCCTCCACTGGTGTGATAGGGCCACGATCCCCTCTAGCGAGGTCGGCGCACCCATTGGGGGGTAGCCCGGACCTGGCGCCCTGTGAAATACCGGGTGTTGGGATGTTAAGGCCTCCGGGTTTCAGCCCCGTGTGACCCGAGCGGCCTCCATTCTTTGGTCGTGGCCTGCGGCGGTGTTGTTGGCTTCGGCGACGACCCAGGCAGCGACGTCGTGCAGCTTTATGTTGGCGTGCTGGGACGCCTCGACCAGCATCGTGAACGCTTGCGCGTCCGTGCGGTGGTGGCGGTGCATGAGGATGCCCTTGGCCGTGGCGATCACGTCGCGGGTCCCGAGCGCGGTGCGTAGCTGGGCCTGTTCCTGGGAGCCGATCAGG
>NZ_JBHVKW010000122.1:0-23003 GCF_042797905.1 Amycolatopsis sp. NPDC057786 | reverse complement strand
CCGGTGATCTTCGGGAACCAGAAGTAGATCCCGGCGAACGTGGCGAACACGATCGTGCCGTAGAGCACGTAGTGGAAGTGCGCGACGACGAAGTAGCTGTCGGACACGTGGAAGTCGATCGCCGGCGCGGCCAGCATGATGCCGGTCAGACCGCCGAAGAGGAACGTGACGATGAAGCCCATCGAGAAGATCATCGGCGTCTCGAAGGACAGCTGGCCCTTCCACATCGTGCCGATCCAGTTGAAGAACTTCACGCCGGTCGGGACCGCGATCAGGAAGGTCATGAAGGAGAAGAACGGCAGCAGCACGGCGCCGGTCGCGTACATGTGGTGCGCCCACACGGCCACCGACAGCGCGGCGATCGCCAGCGTCGCCCAGACCAGACCCTTGTAGCCGAAGATCGGCTTGCGGCTGAAGACCGGGAAGATCTCCGACACGATCCCGAAGAACGGTAGCGCGACGATATAGACCTCTGGATGGCCGAAGAACCAGAACAGGTGCTGCCAGAGGATCACGCCGCCGTTCGCGGGGTCGAACACGTGCGCCCCGAGATGCCGGTCCGCCAGCAGGCCCATCAGGGCCGCGGTCAGGATCGGGAACGCCAGCAGGATCAGGATGCTGGTGACCAGGATGTTCCAGGTGAAGATCGGCATCCGGTACATCGTCATACCGGGGGCGCGCAGGCAGACCACCGTGGTGATCATGTTGACGCCACCGAGGATGGTGCCGAGACCGGAGACGACCAGACCGGAGATCCACAGGTCGGCGCCGACGCCGGGCGAGTGGATGGCGTCCGACAGCGGGGTGTAGGCGAACCAGCCGAAGTCGGCGGCGCCACCCGGGGTCAGGAAGCCGGACATCACGATCAGGCCGCCGAAGAGGTACAGCCAGTACGAGAACGCGTTCAGCCGCGGGAAGGCGACGTCGGGCGAACCGATCTGCAGCGGCAGGATGAAGTTCGCGAAACCGAAGAGGATCGGCGTCGCGTACAGCAGCAGCATGATCGTGCCGTGCATGGTGAACAGCTGGTTGTACTGCTCCTGCGAAAGGAACTGCTGCCCGGGACGCGCCAGCTCGGAGCGGATCAGCATCGCCATCGCGCCGCCCACCATGAAGAAGGCGAACGACGTGACCAGGTACATGATGCCGATTTGCTTGTGGTCCGTCGTGCGGAACAACCGCAGCAGGTACGAACCCTTAACCGACTCGCGCGCGGGATACGGGCGCGTGGCGATCGGCTTGGGGGCTACGGCCGTCACTCCTGCCTCCAACACTCAAACCTTGTGGTGGTCAATTTGCGGTCGCCGGGCGGATTCGGGACCCACTCCGGCGGCTAGTGGGGATCGTAGCCCTCACTACCGACAGTCGCGCGCACCGGCTGGCAAGATCGCGCCGTGACCGACGAACACACCCGTGCGGGAGTGGCCGCGGCGGTCGCCGTCGGTGCCCGGTACGGGCTGCCGACCGGCGCCCCCGATGTCCTGCATTTCAAGTCGAACGTGCTGGTGAGACTGGGTCCGGTGGTGGCTCGGGTGCCCGGCACGACTCGCTTCGCGCGGGCTTCGCCCGAGGACTGGCTCAGGCGTGACGTCGAGCTGTCGAGGTACCTCACGGAACGTGGTGTGCTCGTCGTCTCACCCACCACGGATCCCCCGGCAGGACCGCATTTCGCCGACGGCCTCCCAGTCACTCTCTGGCACCACATGCCGCACGAACCGGGGCACACGCTGTCGCCGCACGAGGTCGCGCGTTCGCTCGCACGGGTGCACGACGCGCTCGCGGACTACCCCGGTGAACTGCCCGAACTCGGGCCCGTCCGCGAACTCCGGACGTTGCTCGACCGGCACGGTGCGCTCATGGGCGGCGCGACACCCCGGTTGTACGACGAACTCGACCGGGTGGCGGCCGCGCTGCCTGCTGCCGAGCCGCGGCCGCTGCACGGTGACGCCCATCGGGGGAACGTCGTCGCGACGGCGGCCGGACCGTGCTGGCTCGACTTCGAGGACACCTGGCGGGGGCCGCTCGGCTGGGACCTCGGCGTGCTCTTCGCGGAGGCCGGGCACGCGACTTTGGACGCGTACCCGGCCGATGTGGCGCCCTCTTCGCTGGAGCCCTTCATCGCGTTGCGGCGGTTGTTCGAGGTCCCCTGGCGATTCGTGATCGCGCGACGGTTCCCGGAGCGGCTCCCGGAGGCCGAAGCCGCCCTGGAGCGCTACCTCGCCCGCTGAACGGCGTCCAGCAGGAGTTTCGCCGCCACGTCGACGCCGTCCGTCCGCACCTCACCGCCCACCTGACGCGCCCGCTCCACGACACCGGGGCGCAGCACCTCGTCCAGAGCGAGCGTCAGCGCTTCGGCGGAGGGATCCCCGGTGATCGACGTCCCCACCCCGAGTTCCCCGACCCGCTGCGCGAAGTAGGGCTGGTCGAACATCTGCGGGACGAGCACTTGCGGCACCCCGGCCCGGGCCGCCGCCGTCGTCGTGCCGGCACCGCCGTGGTGCACGACCGCCGCGACCCTGGGGAAGAGCGCCTGCTGGTTGACGTCCCCGATGGCGAGGCAGTCGGGTTCGTCGTCGATCAGCGCCAGTTCGGTCCAGCCGCGGAACACGATCGCCCGCCGCCCGTGCGCCCTCGCCGACTCGATCATCGTCTTCGCGATCTCCTCAGGGGCGCGGATACTCCCGAATCCGAAGTAGACCGGCGGTTCCCCGTCGTCGAGGAACGCCTCCAGCTCCGGGGACAACGGACTGTGGTCCGGCAGGATCCACGCACCGGTCTGGTGGACGTCCAATGCCGACGGTCCCCGCCACGGCGCCAGCACCGGATCGGCGGCCAGCCACGGACTCTCGGTGAAGATATGCCCGCGAACGTCGTCGACGGGCGGGAGACCGAGCAGTTTCCGTTGCGCGTCGAGCACGCCGCCCCAATGCTCGTTCCACCGTCCGGCGTCGTCGGCCCACAAGGCGGGGATGGCGGCATCGGGATCCTTCGGCGCCCAGCCCGGGAAAACGGGCGGACGATGGTGCAGTGAGGGCAGCGTTATCGGGCAGTACGCGGAGAAGAAATAGGGAATTCCTTTTCGCTCCGCCACCGAATGGGCGGCGATGTTCAAGGCCATTCCCGCGACGACCGCGTCGCAGTCTTCGGCCACCTCCGGCATCGTTTCGAATTGGCCGACGACCATGGCCTCGGCCATCGCGCGTCTGCCCTCGGGCGTGGCCATCGCCTTGACCATGGCGGAATCCGGCTTCGCGGTCGGCCGGAGTTCCGGCCCCAGCGACGCGAAAGAGATCCCGAGTCCTTCGGCCCAGTCACGGAAATCAGGAGGTGCGCAAAGCCGGACCTCCTGCCCGAGTTCCCGCAATCGCACCGCCAAGGCCACCAGCGGCTGCACCTCACCTCTCGTCCCGACAGTGGACAGGAGTACACGCATGGAAATCCCCCTTTGGCAAAAACGTGAAGGCGGGAATTGTGGACCGGGAATGGGGGCTTGCCGCAAGCCCCGGGGTCCGCTATACCTTGGAAGGGGCGAGGGAAACGTTTCTCAGGCGGGGTACCAGCCCAAGATCGCTTCGACGACTCCGGCCGGATCCTCCAGCGGCGTCAGATGCCCGACCTCCGGCAACACGACCAAGGTCGCGTCCGGCAGCGCTTCCACGAGGGTGTTCGCTTCCGACAGCGGAGTCAGGCCGTCCTCTTCGCCGACCACGACCAGCGCCGGCACGTCCGCCGAGCGCAGCGTTTCGAGCGAATCGGGCCGCGCCGCCATCGCGCGCGCCGCCCACGCGACACCGGACGGCGGCTGCGTCGTGATCAGTTCGCGAAGTCGCCCGGCCACTTCGGGGCGGGACTTTTCGGCGAGCAGACCGGGCGTGACGGCTTCGGGCATCCAGCCGGTGCCTTCCGCCTCCACCCTGACCGCGACGTCGTGCCGGGTCCTCACGGCTTCGGGCGTGTCGGCCGTCGCCTTCGTGTCGATGAACACCAGCCCGCCCACCCGTTCCGGCGCCAGGCGCAGCACCGCCATCGTCAGGTAGCCGCCCATCGAGCAGCCGCCGAGGACGACCTTGTCGAGGTCGAGCCGGTCGAGCAGCGCCACGACGTCGCGCGCGGCGTCGGCCAGATCCGGCTCCCGGTCGGTCTCCGGCAGCGGACTGCGGCCGAGGCCGCGCTGGTCGGGGGTGATCAGCCGCAGACGTTCCGAGAGCGGCGCGCGGACCGCGTCCCACATGCGGGCGTCGACGGGGAAGGCGTGCAGCAGTACCAGCGGGAGAGCGTTCATGGCGACGATTCTGTCGCACCCTGGCGCTACCGTCGGATCCGTGCTGACAGAGATCAAGACGGAGAGGCTGCTGCTGCGGAGGCTGCGCGAGGCGGATCGCGAGAACATCGTCGCGCTGCAGGCCGATCCGGAGACGAACAAGTTCAACGTCGTGCCGCATACCGTCGAGGGTGCGCGGGAGCTGTACGACGCCTGGATGAAGCAATGGGCCGAGAACGGGTTCGGCTATCTCGCGGTGTCCGCTTTGGACGATCCCGAGGTGATCGTCGGGTTCGGCGGCGTCCGGTACCACGAATGGAACGGCGAGCGCGTGCTGAACCTCGCGTACCGCTTCTGGCCGTTCGCCTGGGGCAAGGGCTACGCGACGGAGATGGCGGCCGCCGTCGTCGAATGGGCGGAGCGGGAGATCCCCGACGTCCCGGTGATCGCCAACATCATGGTGTCCAACGTGCCGTCGGTCCGGGTCGCCGAGCGACTCGGCTTCAAGATCCACACGGAGGAGGAGTTCGAGGGAGCACCTTCACTGCACATGCGGCGCTGAGTCACCAGCGGCCCGGACGCCGGCGGGACCGCGCGCCCCAGCACGCGTTGTGCCAATGGCGGCGGTCGGCGACCCCGCCGGTGTCGTCGGCGGGCCAGGCGACCACATGCGGGGTTCCCCGCCGGATCTCGTGATCGCAACCGGGGCAGCGGTAGTCCTTGGTGGCCTGCGCGCCGGGCACGGTACGCACCAGCCAGTCGCCGTCGGCGGCGGATTCGGAACGCGCCCAGCCGGTCGACGCGCCGAGGTCGGGGCGTCCACCGCGTTCGGGCCGGTTACGTCGTGGCACGCCGAAACGGTATACGGCCGAGTGCCGGGTGATCCCGCTCGCTCGGCGTTCGTCGCGTGATCCGCCTTCCATCACGCGAGTTACGCCTCCAGACACGCGAGTTACGCCTTCCATCACGCATGTTCCGCGGAACATCACGTGATCGGGGCGGACGGCACCACGTGACCGGAGGGACGGCACGGGCCGGAATCGGACCCCGGGTGTGACGGCAGGCGGAACTCACGTGATTGCAGGCGTATCTCGCGTGATTGGAGACGCAACTCGCGTGATGGAAGGCGTAACTCGCGGGCTAGCCGCCGAAGTAGGCGCCGGGCGTCACTCCGACCGCGCGGCGGAAGGCGGCGACGAACGCGCTCGGCGAGGAGTAGCCGATCCGGCGCGAGACCGCGGTCAGCGGCATGCCCTCGGCCAGCAGCGGCAAGGACGCGCGCAGGCGGGCCTGCACCCGCCACGCGCCGAACGTCGTGCGGCACTCCGTCAGGAACAGGCGCGCGAGGGTGCGTTCGCTCGCGCCCGCGTCGCGGGCCAAGTCCGCGAGGCTGCGGCGGTCCGCCGGGTCGGCGATCACCGCTCGCGCGACGGCCCGCGCGCGTCCGTCCGACGGCATCGGCACGGTGATCGGCACGACGTCCACCGGTTCGAGCAGATCGAAGGCGACGGCCTCGGCCCGGCGGCGCGCGGCGTCGGCGAGGTCGGCGGCGCCGAGGTGCTCCAGCAGTTCCCGCAGCAGGGGGCGAACGGCGACGAGCGTCGGTTCGGGCCAGCGCACCGGGCACCGATCCCGGGCGGCGTAGATCCCCCGCAGCACGGTTTGCGCGGTGGCGCCGGTCCGGTGGACGACACCGGCCGGGATCCAGAGCGCCCGCGTCGGCGGCAGCACCCAGTACCGATCGCCCACGTTCACGCTCAAGATCCCTCGGGCCGCCCAGGCGAGCTGGTGACCGTCGTGCTCGTGCCACGGGAGCCAGGTGCCCGCGGCCAGATCCATCTCGCCGAGCACCATCGCCGTCGACATCGGCGGCAGGAGTCCGATTTGCGACATCACTTGGCAGCCTATCGCCTACCGGTCACGGCTAGCGTCGAATTCATGCCGATGAACCTGGTGCACCGCAAACTCTGCAGTTCCGCGCTGTGGGCGAAGGCCGTCGCCCACGAGATGCCGGGCAACGTCGCCGGCTTCGACCTCGGCGACTCCGTACTGGAGATCGGCCCTGGCTTCGGCGCGACCACGCGCGCGCTCGTCGGGCTCGTCCCCCGGCTCACGGCCGTCGAGATCGACGAAGCGTCGGCGGACCTCCTGAAACGGGAGTTCGACGGCCGGGTGCGGATCGTCCAGGGCGACGGAGCGGCGTTGCCCTTCGAGGACGGCGAGTTCTCGGCGGTCGTCTGCTTCACGATGCTGCACCACGTGCCGACGACGGCGTTGCAGGACTCGATCTTCGCCGAGGCGTTCCGCGTGCTCCGGCCCGGCGGTGTGCTGCGCGCGATCGACAGCCTGGAGAGCCTGCCGTTCCGGTTGCTCCACATCGGCGACACGATGAACGCCCTCGACCCGGTCTCGCTCTGGCCCCGGCTCACCGACGCCGGGTTCAGCGAAATCAAGGTCGACCACGTCCCGAAACGCAGCGTGAAATTCTCGGCCAGGAAGCCCGCCTGACGCATTTAGTCCTCTGAATGCGGGTCAGCCGCGCGCGAGGACCAACGGGACCAGTTGCTCGGCCGAGGTCAGCGAGCCGTGCTGGCCCACCAAGGACGACTCGACGGCCTCCGCCAGTTCCCGCACGAGCCCGAACCGTCCCTTCGACGCCACGACCACGTCGCCGATGCGCGGCCGGACCCGGTCGGAGACCGGCCCGAACCAGCCCGCCTCGATGGCCTCGTCGCGCGGGAGGATCCACGCCCGCTCACCGACGACCTCGCGCCACGCGGCCAGGACGTCGGCCTCCGCGCCCGCTTCGCTGTAGACGTGCCGCGCCCGGACCTCGCCCCCGATCGCCCGGACGCCGCCGAGCAGCGCGGGCGTCTCGTCGATGTCGAGCGCGCCCTCGACCGTCACCATGCCGTGGTCGGCCACGACGGCGAGGAGAGCGCCGGGCGACAATCCGTCCACAATGGACTCCACCAGCCTGTCGACCTGCCGCAGCTGCATCCGCCACGGCGCCGAACCGGGCCCGTAGATGTGGCCCAGCATGTCGAGTTCGCTGTGGTAGCCCCAGCAGAACGCCGGCCGCGTTTCGAGGCAGTGCAGGACACAGGCGGCGAGGTCGCCGAGCGCGTGGACACCCACGTAACGCGCACCGGACTGCGTCGCGCGGGTGAGCGCGGTGTCGGCGAACTTCGCCGAGGACACCACGCTCGTCGTGATCCCGGCGGCCGCAGCGCGTTCGAACGTCGTCGGCAGCGGCTGCACCTCGCGCGGCGGCAGCGCGCCGCGAAGATCGCCGCCGTCCACATGGCTGCTCCAGCGCAGCGCGTTCAGGACGCCGGTGCCCGGCACCTCGAAGCTGTAGCCGACCAGTCCGTGCTCCCCCGATGCCAGCCCGGTGCCGATCGCGCCGAGACCGGCCGCCGTCGTCGCCGGGAAACCGACCCGCAGCGGCGACTTCGCCAGCTGGGTGAGCACGGGCGCGTCGGCGGCGTGCTCGGCCAGCAGCTCCCAGCCGAGTCCGTCGATGAGCAGGACGCAGGCACTGGACGCCTCCGCCAGGCTCAGCGAGTTCGCGAACTCGTCGGCGCCGAGGGCGGAGAGCACGGACGGGACGACTTGGCCGAGGTGCGGCACATGCGCCGCGACAGGCAGTTCCACCAGGCCAGCTTGCCATCCCGGAGCCCGGAAGGAGATGGGATAATGCCGGAATGCCGACTTACGCCTACCGCTGCCGCGAATGCGCCGGAACCTTCGAACTGCTGCGGCCGATGAGCGAGTCCGGTGCGCCCGCGCCGTGCCCGGAGGGTCACCAGGACACCGTCAAACTGCTGACGACCGTCGCGCTGACCGGGTCGGCCTCCGGCCCGGCCCCTGTTCCCGCTGGTGGAGGCGGTTGCTGCGGAGGCGGCTGCTGCGGTTGACCCACCCGTTCGGGTGGCGCAACGTGTGATCGCCCGAATGGCGGGTACCCCCTTCCCACCAGTCTGGAAGCTCCAGTGGTGGGAAGGGAGAAAGTCCAGTGGCCACATCAGCACTGGCGGCCGTCGACTTCGGTCAGGGCGTGTCGAGCGCCTGGAGTTCGGTCGCCACCTTCGTCCCGAAACTGCTCGCGTTCCTGGTCATCCTGTTCATCGGCTGGCTGATCGCGAAGGCGCTCGCCAAGGCCGTGAGCATGGTGCTCGAGAAGGTCGGGTTCAACCGGCTCCTCGAACGCGGGGGCTTCAAACAGATGCTCGCCCGCAGCCAGTTCGACGCGTCGAACATCATCAGCAAGATCGTCTACTACGCGATCCTGCTGATCGCCCTGCAGTTCGCGTTCGGCGTGTTCGGCCCGAACCCGGTGAGCGCGCTGCTCAACGACATCGTCGCCTGGCTGCCGCGCGCCATCGTCGCGATCGTCATCGTGGTGATCGCCGGCGCGATCGCCAAGGCGGTCAAGGACCTGGTCGCCAACGCCCTCGGCGGTGTCTCCTACGGCAAGGTGCTCGCCACCATCGCCTCGGTGTTCATCTGGGGCCTCGGCGCGATCGCCGCGCTGAACCAGATCGGCGTCGCCACCGCGGTCACGCTGCCGGTGCTGATCACCGTGCTCGCCACGGTCGGCGGCATCGCCGTCGTCGGTGTCGGGGGTGGCCTCATCAAGCCGATGCAGCAGCGCTGGGAGACCTGGCTCGGCCGGGCCGAGGCGGAGATCCCCGCCGCGAAGGCGCAGGCCGAGGCCTACCAGCGCGGACGTGAGGACGCCGGACGCTCGGGCGGGGTGCCCGCCGAGCAGACGACGGTCCACCAGCCGGTGTCCGCCGGGCACCACGCCGCGAACCCGAACGCGCCGACGCAGCACCAGCAGTTCCCGCCCAGCCAGGGTCAGGTGCCCCAGCACCAGGATCCCGGCCAGCGGCCGCCCGGTGGAAACATGCCCCCTCCGCCGGAGTACCGCTGACCTTCCACGGGAGCGGGTGGGGCGTCCGGCAGCCCTACCCGTTCCCGGTCGGCCGCGGCCGCCGGTCGTCCAGCGAGGCGGCCAGCGAACACACGCCGACCAGCCGCGCGGTCATCCAGTCGCTGGTGGTCCAGGCGGACAGATCGGCCGGGATGCGGAACGTCCAGCCCTTGGCCTTCGCCTCGTCGAGCAGCCCTCGCGTGTAACCGGCGAGCAGGACGACCCCGGCGACCGCCGCCGAACCTTCGACCCCCGCCGCGAGGATGTCGCGCACCGCGGCGGAGTGCTGATCGAAGACGGCCGACAGCCCGGGCACGGCGGCCGCGGCGGCCAGCCCGGCGACACCGATCTGCTGGTGCAGCCGGGAAAGCGTGCTACGAGCCGAAGATTCCACCCAGGACGAGACCAGATCTTTCACCCGACCAGGTTAGCCAGGCGGGACGATTTGTCGACATCCCGGTGACGACGATCGCAGAACTCAGAGCCTGTTGGCGGAGCTGAGATTGATCCGGAAAGGTGACCAGGCGGCGCCCTGCCGACGTCGATCGCGGACGCGGGTTCACCAACAGGCACTCAGCAAGTCTTGAGTGCCTGATCCAGGTCGTGCCACAGGTCCTCGACGTCCTCCAGGCCCACCGACATGCGGATGAGCCGGTCGGTGACCCCCGCGCCGCGCCGGTCGTCCTCGGCGACGATCCGGTGGCTGATCGAGGCGGGGTGCTGGATGAGCGAGTCCACGCTGCCGAGGCTGACGGCCGGGGTGATCAGCCGGACGGCACCGATGAGCGCGTGCGGGTCGCCCTCGACCTCGAACGCGATGAGCGGACCGCCGACGGCCGGGTAGTGCACGGCGCTCACGTTCGCGTGCCCGCGAAGCCGCTCGACGAGTTCGGCGGCCGTCGCGGACGCGGCGTTGACGCGCAGCGGGAGTGTCGAAAGGCCGCGAAGCAGCATGTATCCGGCAAGCGGGTGCAGCACGCCTCCGGTCGCGAAGCGGATCTGCCGCAACATTCCCGCGTCCTCGGCGCTGCAAGCGACCACCCCGCCCATGACGTCGCCGTGTCCGCCGAGGAACTTGGTCGCGCTGTGCAGGACGAACCGCGCGCCGTGCCGTCCCGGCCGCTGGAGCACCGGGGTCGCGAAGGTGTTGTCGACCAGCACCGGCACCTCGCCCGCGGCGTGCACGATCTCGGCGATGTCGACCTCGCGCAGGGTCGGGTTCGCAGGCGTTTCGAGCAGCACCAGCCCGGTGTCGGGCCGCAGCGCCGACGCGACGCCTTCCGGATCGGCCCAGGTCACCTCGGTGCCGAGCAGACCGGACGTGAGCATGTGGTCGGTGCAGCCGTAGACCGGCCGGACGGCGACGACATGCCGTTTGCCCTGCGCGACGGCGGCGAGCAGGGACGCCGACACCGCGGCCATTCCGGTGGCGAACGCGACGGCGTCGTCGAATCCTTCGAGTTCGGCCAGTGCTTTCTCGAACCGTTCGACGGTCGGATTGCTCAGCCGCCCGTAGACCGGGAGCCCGGACAGCGAGCCCGACGCGGCGAATTCGTCGATGCGGCCCGCCTCTTCGAGGCTGTCCCGCGACGGGTAGGTCGTGGACAGGTCGAGCGGAGCGGCGTGGACGCCGAGGTCCGTGAGATCGTCACGGCCGGCGTGGACGGCTCGGGTGCGCAGCGTTGCGGTCATGCCCAGATGGTGCGATTTTCTTCGGATCGTCCGCAATATCCTCGGATATCATTCGCCGATGTCGGATTCCGTCGAACTGAGCACGGTTGATCTTCGTATTCTACGGCTCTTGCAGAACGACGCCCGGATCTCGAACAAGGATCTCGCGGCCGAGGTCGGCGTCGCGCCCTCGACCTGTCTCGACCGCGTCAACCGGCTGCGCGAGCTCGGAGTGATCACCGGCCAGCGCGCCGAGGTGGACGCCGCCAAGCTCGGCCGCCCGCTCGAAGCGCTCCTGTTCGTCCAGGTCCGCCCGCACCGGCGGGCGCTCGTCGACTCGTTCGTCGAGCATCTGCTCGCCCTGCCCGAGGTCCGCGCCGTCTACCACCTGACCGGGCCGGACGACTTCCTCGCGCATGTCGCGACCGCGTCGGCGACCGAGCTCCAACGGCTGGTCCTCGACGAACTGACCGCCCGCGACGAGGTCGCCCGGGTGCACACGAACCTCGTCTTCCAGCACTGGAGCGGGGGACCTTTGCTACCGCCTAGTCGATCCGGACCTTGAAGGGATGAGTGACGTCGGTGGGGCACGTGAAGATGTTCAACACCCCCTGGCGGCGGAACGACCAGCCCGCCGCCTCGCCCTCGGCGACCTCGCATCCGCAGCCGACCTCGTGCTCCTCCGAGGCCAGCGCGATCGTCTGGCGCAGTTCGGCGCCGCATTCCCGGCAGCCAAGCTCGTGCCGATCGGTCGCGTCCCAAGCGGTCCAGCCGCCGATCTTCGAGTACTGGTCCAGCTCCGGCCAGCCGTCCGGGTCGTCGCCCGCGCCATCGGGAATGCCGAGCGCGGCGCGTGTCTCCGCCGGGAAGTCGCAGAGCCGGGGCAGCTCGTCGATCGAGCACGGTTCGAAAACGCAGGCATCCGGCAGGTAGGCGGCTTCGGCGTCATCGGGGGCGGGCGGCGGGTCCGCGATATCCCGCACCTCGCCCGCGGCACGCCAGATCAGCCGGACCGCGGGCCCTCGGTGATGCGGGCTGTCGTGCTCCATCGGGCAGAACAGGATCTGCAGGACGTCGGTGCCCTCGGGGAACGGCAACTCCGGGAAGTCGTCGCGGAAGAACTGAGCCGCGACGACCATCGCCGGGACGGGGCCGTCGAGCGGGTGCCCACCGGCCCACGCGTCGTCGGAGGCGTCCGGGTCGGGCGGCCAGGTCACCGGGCACTCCGGCCACGGCTCGTCCGATGGCCAGAGCGGCGGGCCGCCGAAGTGGCTTTCGTCCGCACCGGGCACCCCCGGCGCCGGATGCAGCCGGATGGCCGTCCGGACCAGGTCGTTCAGACCGGGGATGGGCATCCCGTCGTAGGTGAGCTGACGCACTCCCGGGAGCTTAGAGGTCCGGCAGCGGATCTTCAGGTTTCGCACCGTCCCGCATGATCTCCGCGTCGGCCGCGTGGACGACCGGGATGTACTCGTCGTCGATCTCGTAGTCGATGCCGTTGAACTTGAACCACGGGACGGTCGACGTGTCGACCGGGCCGATCCGGTGGTTGCGCAGGGTCGTCGCGACGACCCGTTTCGGGGTCTTCCGGCTCAGGTATCCGGTGGTGAGGACCGTGATCGTCTTGCGGGTCACCGCGAAGAACACGCTGGGATTGGTACTGCCGAGGATGTCGGCCGGGAACACGTAGTGGATCTCGTCGTCCGGATCGAGGAGTTCCCTGATCCGCTTCCTTACCCCCGAGGAAACCGGCATGCACCCAAGCTACCGGGCCGAGTAGTCCTTGAACCCCTTTCCGGTCTTCCGGCCGAGCCGTCCGGCGGTCACGAGGTGTTCCAGCAGCGGCGCGGGCGCGAAGCCCTCTTCGCGGAACTCATTGAACAGGGTTCGCTGGATCGCCAGTGAGACGTCCAGCCCGACCACGTCGAGCAGCTCGAACGGGCCCATCGGCAGTCCGCAGCCCACCTTCATCGCGGTGTCGATGTCGTCGGCTTCCGCGTAGTGCGCTTCGAGCATCTTCACCGCGTCGTTCAGGTACGGGAACAGCAGCGCGTTGACGATGAACCCGGCCCGGTCACCGCAGTGCACGGGATGCTTGCCCACGGCCGCGCAGACGGCGTCGACGGTCGCGATCACGTCGGGCGCGGTGGCGATGGTCGAGACGACCTCGACGAGTTTCATCACCGCAGCCGGATTGAAGAAGTGCACGCCGACCACGTCCGAAGGTCGCGAGGTGGCGGCCGCGCATTCGATGACCGGCAGGGACGACGTGGTCGTCGCCAGGACCGCGCCCGGCTTCACGACGTCGTCGAGAGCGGCGAAGACCGCCTGCTTGACGGCCAGGTCCTCGGCCACCGCCTCGACGACGAGGTCGACGTCGGCGAGTTCCTCGAACTCCACCGCCGGCGAGATCCGGCCCAGCGCGGCGGTGGCGTCCTCCTCGGACAGCTTGCCCTTGACGACGGCCTTGTCCAGCGACTTCTTCACCCGCGCGACCGACGCCGCGGCCTTCTCCGCGCTCCGCGCCCGCAGGATGACCTCGTAACCGCGTTTCGCGAACACCTCGACGATGCCCGTCGCCATGGTCCCGGTCCCGACGACGCCGACCTTGCGCACCTCACGAGGCGCCGTGGTGTCCGATTCGGACTTCGTGACCGCGTCGGTCACCGTCGGCGAATCGGGCTCGTCGTAGGTGTAGAAACCCTGCCCCGTCTTCCGGCCGAGCAGTCCGGCGGTGATCATCTGCTTCAGCAGTGGCGCCGGCGCGTGCAGCCGGTTGCGCGACTGGTGGTACATCGTGTCGAGGATCTCGTACGCGGTGTCCAGCCCGATGAGGTCGAGCAAAGCCAAGGGCCCCATGGGATACCCGCAGCCGAACCGCATCGCCGCGTCGAGATCCTCGCGCGTGGCGTAGCGCTGCTCGTACATCCGCACGGCGTGGTTGAGGTACCCGAAGAGCAGGGCGTTGGCGATGAACCCGGCGCGGTCGCCGATCACCACCGGGGTCTTGCCGAGGCGTTCGGCGAACGCGACGACGTCGGTGACCACCTCGGGTTCGGTGACGACCGTGCGGACGATCTCGACCAGCTTGAGGATCGGCGCCGGGTTGAAGAAATGCATCCCGACGACCTTGCCCGGCCGCGCGGTGTGCACGCCGATCTCGGTGATCGACAGCGAGGAGGTGTTCGAGACGAAGATCGTGTCCGGGCCGGTGATCTTGTCCAGCTGGGCGAACACGTCGGATTTCGCTTCGAGGTTCTCCGGGATCGCCTCGATCACTAGGTCCACATCGGACAGTTCGGTCAGCGACGTGGTGTACCGGATCCGGTCCAGCAGCGCGCTCCGGCCGCCGGCGTCGAGTTTGCCGCCGGTCACCGCCCGTTCGGTCGAATGCTCCAGATGACCCCGGCCGCGCTGGACGCCGTCGTCGTCGATCTCCACCGCGACCACGGACACGCCGCTCCGCGCGAGCACCTCGGCGATCCCGGCACCCATGGTGCCGAGACCGATGACTCCCACACTCGAGATTTCCCGCGCCACAACCGGCCTCCGGAGGTTACTCGCTGGTAGTTTCTCCGATCGTGCCATGCCGGGGCGCGGAAAGCAGCGGCTGTCACCCTCCGAATCGAGTAAGTGTCACTCGCGGACGAGTGCTGAAGGACGCTTTCCCCCCATGAGACGAGAGGAAAGCGCCCTTCACCGCGTGAGACGAGGGGAAAGTCCCCTTCAGCTCACTCGCCGAAGTTCTGGTCGACGAGGTCCTTCACCTTGGCGAGCGCTTCCTCGGCCTGCGTGCCCTTCGCGCGGACCTCGATCCGGTCACCCTGACGGGCACCGAGCGCCATCAGCGCGAGCACGCTGTTGGCGTCCGCGGTCTCGTCGCCGAGCCGCACGGTGACCTGCGCGTCCAGCCCCGCGATGCTCCGGACCAGAACCGCGGCGGGCCGCGCGTGCAGCCCGACGTCGTTCCGCAGCGTGAGTTCGACACTGCTCTCGCCGTCCTGTGCGCCTTCGTCGAACGTCAGATCCGGTGGCGCGCCCGCCGAAGCGGCCGCTTCGGCGACGGCCTTGCGGTCCGCCCCGCCCTGCGCCGCGACGGCGGCGGCGATCGCGCCTTCGACCAGCGGCGCGTCCACGACGACCGCGGCCGACGGGTCGGCGAGCGATTCGACGGCCAGTTCCGCGGTCATCTGAGCGCTGCCCAGGTCGTACAGCAGGACCACGCCCGCACCCGAATCGGCGCGCTGTGTCGCGGCGACGACCTCGTCGTAGTCCGTCCCGATCCCGCCGTCGGGCAAGCCGCCCGCCGCCGCGATGGTGACGTCCGGCGCCATCTGCGCGGCGAGTTCCGCGAGCCCTTCGGCGAGTTTGACGCTGTGGGAGACGAGCACGATTCCGACGCTCACTTGGCGGCCTCCGCGAAGGCGCGCAGCAGCAGGGACGTCGAACGGGCACCGGGATCCATATGCCCCTTGGCCCGCTCGCCGAGGTACGAGGCCCGGCCCTTGCGCGGCACGAGCTCCACAGTGGACTCGGCGCCCTTGTCCGCGGCGTCCGCCGCCGCGGTCAGGATCTCGGCGATACCGGAGCCGGAGGCTTCCTCGGCGGCGGAGACGGCGGGGATCAGAGCGTCGACCATGGTCGCGTCTCCCCCGACGGCCTTGCCTCGCGCCTGCACTCCTTCGAGTGCGGCGCGCAGGGCCTCGACGAGCAGCGGACCGTCCACTTCGGCCGCGTCGCCCAGCTTGACCGACGCGCGCAGGAAAGCCGTGCCGTACAACGGACCGGCCGCGCCGCCGACCTTCGAGATCAACGTCGTGGCGGCGAGCTTCGCGACCGCGGCGGGGGTCTCCGGGGTCGCCGAGTCCAAAGCGGACACGATGGCGCCGAACCCCCGGTCCATGTTCTCACCGTGGTCGGCGTCGCCGATCGCGCGGTCGAGGTCGACCAGTTCGGCTCGATGCTCGGCGATCACGGCGGCCGCCGCCCGCAAGGCGGCGGCGAGCGTCTCGGCGGTGCAGGCCATCAGACTCCCCACCTCAGGGCCGGGGTGTTCACCGGCGCGTCCCACAATTCGGTCAGTTCGTCGTCCAGTTTCAGCAACGTCAGGCTCATCCCCTGCATCTCGAGGCTCGTGATGTACGGCCCCACCAGCCGCCGTTCGACCACGATGCCACGCTCGGCAAGCAGCCGCTCGGCGATCCCGTGTGCCAGGTACAGCTCGACCAGCGGGGTCCCGCCCATCGAGTTCGTGAACAGCAGGACCTTGTCGCCCTCGGCGAAGGGCAGGTCCGCGACCACCGCTTCCACCATGCGCGCGACGAGCTCGTCGGCCGTCACCACCGCGGTCCGCTCGATACCGGGTTCGCCGTGGATGCCGATGCCGAACTCGATCTCGTCGTCGGCGAGGTCGAAGCTCGGCTCGCCCGCGTGCGGCACGGTCGGCGCGGAGAGCGCGACGCCGATCGACCGGACCTGGCCGATCACCTTGCGCGCCAAGGCCTCCACCGCGTCGAGCGTGTCGCCGCGTTCGGCGGCGGCACCGGTGATCTTCTCCAGCAGCACCGTGCCGCCGACCCCGCGACGGCCGGCGGTGTAGGTGGAGTCCTTGACCGCGACGTCGTCGTCGATCACCACACTGCGCACGTCCAGCCCTTCGGCGGCGGCGAGTTCCGCGGCGGTCTCGAAGTTGAGCACGTCGCCGGTGTAGTTCTTCACGATCAGCAGCGCGCCCGCGTCCCCTGTGGTGGCCTTGACCGCAGCCTCCACGGCGTCCGGTGTCGGCGAGGTGAACACCGCGCCGGGGACGGCGGCCGCGAGCATGCCCTGTCCGACGAAGCCACCGTGCAGCGGTTCGTGCCCGGATCCGCCGCCGGAGATCACCGCGACCTTTCCCGCCACGGGCGCGTCCCGCCGCACCACGAGCGCCGGGTCGTCCTCCACGCGCAGGACGTCCGCGTGCGCCGCGGCGAGTCCGCGCAGGGATTCCGCGACCACCGTCTTCGGGTCGTTGATGATCTTCTTCAAGGGTGGCCTCCGGCACGTCGGCGGGTGGGGTGTCCCCTTCCTACCTCTCCCGGCCGGATGCCGCCAGCGTCAGGGCTTCGGCAGCTTGGAGATCACCGATTTGGCGACCTTGACCGCCTTGCCGCACGACAACGCTTCGTCCTTCGACTTCTCGTCGTAGTTCCGGTAGTTGACGCTGACGATCTCGACGTCGTCGCCGGACCACGGCTTGTGCTGCCACTCGAGCTTGCACTCGGCGGCATTACCGGTGCCGACCTTCTGGTAGACGGCGACACCGTCGATGTCGATCTTCTTGTTCCCGTCGCGCTCAGCCGGAGGAAGAGCGTGGCGGAAGCCGATCGAGACCCTCGGGTTGGAGCCCGGGGTCCAGTCGCAGGAGTGGAAGCTGGTCAGCTCGGCCGCGCCGTGCGGAGCCACCTCGTTGAGGACGGCGCTGTCGGCGATGGTGCAGGGATCGACAGCGGTGAGCGTGCCCGCGACGGCCGGGTACTTCGCCGGTGACGCGTGCAGGTACTTCACGGCCTTCGCGGCCACCGCACGGCCTGTCGCGCACGAGTCACCACCGTCGTAGGTGACCGAGAAGTTGATCCCGCGCTCGGGTTTGCGCAGGGTCATGATGCCGACGTCGCAGCTCTTCCCGTCCTTGCCCTTCCGCTCGATCTGCGGCAGCCCGTCGACCGCCGAAACGGTGACACCGTTGCTCGAGGTGTAGGTCGACGCGCCGATCTCGACCCTGACCGTGAGTTCCTTGCCTCCGGCGTCGACGGCCTTCGCCCGGCAGGTGCCGAACGAGCTGAGATTCGACGTCGGCTCCTCCGGCGTGCCGAAGGCGGCCATCACTTCGTTGTTCACCAGCCCGCACGGTTCGATCGTGCGCATCACCGCCGGGGTGACCGCGGGATCGTTGATGTCCCCGTCGGGCACCGAGCCGCCGGAGCCGGGTTCGGCGGCGACGGTGGTGCGGGCGAAGTTGGACTTGCCGAGGTTCTGACCACAGGCCGACACCGCGCCGAGCGCGGCCACCAGGGCCAGCACGGACGCGATCCGGCGACGTCGAGCGTTGAACAGCACGAAGTGCACGTTAGCCGGAGCTCCTCGCCGTTGTCCGGACAACCCGGCTATTCGCCGCCCTCGCCGTCGGTGCTCGGCGGCACCACGATGGGGCGCAGCTTCGCCCACAGCACGAACAGCGCCGCGAACACCAGCATGCCGATACCCGCCCACAGGTTGATGTTGACGTCGGCGGCCTTGGTCAGCTCCTCGTCGGTGGTGAACCAGAGGCCCATGATCGTGAGCACCAGCCCGTAACCGCCGATGAGCAGCGCGATGATCAGCCGGATGTCGAAGACGCCGGCCTTCTTGGGAGCTTGCGACGCAGCCATCTCCGGCCTCCTAGAAGATGATGTTGAGCACGATGGTCAGGATCAGCACGATGCCCGCGAGCAGTCCCGGCTTGCGGTACCAGCCCGCGTCGTCGCCGGTCTCGTCGTGCTTCAGCGACTCCTTCGGGGTGAGGGAGTACACGAGGCCGACCAGCTGGGCCTCCGGTTTCGGCGCGGTGGCGAGCGAGACCCCGACGCTGACCGCGATGTCGACGACGAACGCGGTACCGGCGGCCACGAAGCTGATGCCCTGCCCGGTGAGCCCGAGGACCCCGGCCTGCGACAGCAGCCACACGGTGATCGCGGAGGCGGTACCGGACACCAGGCCGACCCAGCCGGCCGTCGGCGTCATCCGCTTCCAGAACATGCCGAGGATGAAGGTGGCGAACAGCGGCGCGTTGAAGAAGGAGAACAGGTCCTGCAGGTAGGTCAGGATGTTCCCGGAGTTCGACGCGATGAACGCGGTGCCGATCGCGAGCACGGTGCCGATCGCGGTGACCAGGCGGCCGAGCCGCAGGTAGTAGCCGTCCGACTCGTTCTTCTTCACGTACGACTGCCAGATGTCGTAGGTGAAGACGGTGTTGAACGAGCTCAGGTTCGCGGCCATGCCCGCCATGAACGAGGCGAGCAGACCGGCGAGCGCGACCCCGAGCATGCCGTTGGGCAGCAGGTCGCGCATCAGCAGCAGGATCGCGTTGTTCGCGGTCACGCCGCTGGGCGCGTCGCCGCCCTCGAGCAGGATCTGCTTGTCCTGGACGTACTCGGAGACGGTGACCGCGGCGATCATGCCGGGGATGATGACGATGAACGGGACCAGCATCTTCGGGAAGGCGCCGATGATCGGCGTCCGCCGCGCGGCCGACATGCTCTTCGACGCCATCGCGCGCTGGACCTCGACGAAGTTCGTGGTCCAGTAGCCGAAGGACAGCACGAAACCGAGACCGAAGACGAGACCGAGGACCGACAGGAAGCTGTTGCCGAAGCCGGTGAGGTTGTCACCCGGCCACGAGTGCAGCTGCGCCTCACCGCCGGGGCTCGCGGTGACCTTGTCGACGAGGCCCTGCCAGCCGCCGACCTTCACCAGGCCGACGATGGTCAGCGGCAGCAGCGCCGCGACGATCACGAAGAACTGCAGGACCTCGTTGTAGATCGCGGCGGAGAGGCCACCGAGTGCGGTGTAGGAGAGCACGACCGCGGCCGCGACGATGATCGACACCCACAGCGGCCAGCCGAGCAGGAGGTTCACCACGCTGGCGAGCAGGAACAGGTTCGCGCCCGCGATGAGGATCTGCGCGCTCGCGAAGCTGATGCCGTTGACCAGGTGCGCGGGTTTGCCGAACCGGCGGAGCATGAACTCCGGGACACTGCGGACCTTCGAGCCGTAGTAGAACGGCATCATCACGATGCCGAGGAACAGCATCGCCGGGATCGCGCCGATCCAGAAGTAATGGACGGTCGGCAGGCCGTAGAGCACGCCGTTGGCCGACATGCCCATGATCTCGACCGCGCCGAGGTTCGCCGAGATGAAGGCGAGACCGGTGACCCAGGCGGGGAGTGAACGGCCGGAGAGGAAGAAGTCGAGGCTGCTCGAGACCGACCTTCGCGCCATGTACCCGATGCCGAGCACCAGCGCGAAATAGAAGGCGAGCAGGACGTAGTCGATCGGACTTGCGTCGAGCCGCAGGTTCGCATCGGCCAGCACGTGCAACCGACTCACCTCCATAGTGAAAATGTCCACGAGAAACGCCTGGATCACGTCAATCGCGGACCATACTGCATGGATTCAGGAGCGGCAGTGCGGGTGGGCGGCGACCGCGTGGGCGTGTCCGGTTCGGGACAATTCCTGACAATTCCTGTCCGGTCACCGGCTTCAAGGCGTCGCCGGCAGCCGTACCGCTTCGATTTCGGAGTCGTTCAGCAACGCTTCGATGAGGGACGGCGGACCGGTGACCTTGGTGGCCCACAGGTCGTAATCGGTGCACAGGCACCACGAACGATCTTCCGCCCAAAGATTGGACGGGCTGAAATCCGCCTCGGAATGGTCGTAGAGGAGCCCGGCGTCACCGAGGCGCCCGGCGCGCACGTGGAGGTTGTCGAAGTCCTCGGCACCCAGGGTCAGCGGGTTGTAGTAGGCGAGGCACGCGGTGTCCCGGCCCGCCGGACCGAACTCGGTGAGCACGCCGATCAGCCGCGTCCAGGTCTCGCGGTCCAGGCTCCCTTCGGTCGGCGGGATGATTCCCAGCGGCCAGCTTCCCTCCTTCTTGATCGACGGGAAGCAGCGGTAGCACGGCATCATCCCGGCCGGGACGACCGGATCGCCGGTGCGGCGGGCGAGTTCCGCCCAGCGCAGCCGCCGCCATCCGGGACCGGGATGTCCGGCGCGGCCGAGTCCCCCTCCGGTGGTCACCGTTTCGGACGGTTCCCGCTCGTGCTCGTACATCGCGTTGAGCACCCAGACGGCGTCCGGCATCGGCGGCGGCATGAACCCGGTCAGGCCGTCGCCGCACATCTCGCGCAACCAGTCGGTGGCGCCGGACGGCGCGAGCGGCCACGACCTGGACAGCGGTTCTCCTCGCACTCCGTCATGATCGCGGAAAAGGGCCGCTCCGTCGCCGGAACGGCCCTTCCCCGTGACCGGTGGGGGTTTACCGGTCCGTGGGCAGGCCCACTTCGCCGTCCTCCTCGATCAACCGGGCGAGCACGTCGTCCGGCATGTAGGTGCGGTGCGGGTAGCCCGAACCCCACGAGTTGAGGAATGGCACGGCGCCGAGTTGGTCGGCACGCGGGTTGCCCAGCACCTCGTGCACCTCGTCGACCGTCTTCGCCCAGCGGTAGGCCTGGATGCCGTTCTTGACGTCGGGGGTGTAGGCGGCCCGCTTGACATGATCGTCGTCCGCGTAAGTCTCCGACCACGGCACGTGTCCCAGTTCGAGCAGGACCTCGGCCGCCGCGCGGACGGACGTGCCGTTGTTGTCGCCGGGGTTGGTCTCGCCCCATTCGTCACGCAGCTTCGACTGGTCCCACAGCCACCGCGCGGCGTACAGGTCGCCGTTGAACATCGTCATGCAGCGCGACCAGCCGAAGCCGACGCAGGCGCCTTCCTTGCCCTGGTCGTAGAAGGCGTACTGGGTGTCGCCGTCGGCCGATTCACCGGGTTCGAGGCAGACGCAGTGCCCGCCGCGGATCCTGGTGAGCGATTTCGCGCCGCCTTTCGCGACGAAGAACTCGCCGGACTTCTCGTCCTTCTCCGGCACGTCGAATTCCTTGTACCAGTTGACACCGATGACGACCGGCGACCGGGTGGGCCGGTCCTCGGTGGCCAGCGC
This sequence comes from Amycolatopsis sp. NPDC057786, assembly GCF_042797905.1. Taxonomy (NCBI): domain Bacteria; kingdom Bacillati; phylum Actinomycetota; class Actinomycetes; order Pseudonocardiales; family Pseudonocardiaceae; genus Amycolatopsis; species Amycolatopsis sp. NPDC057786. The sequence goes on along the minus strand of NZ_JBHVKW010000122.1, from coordinate 1,397 downwards.
GGTCAGCGGATAGCGCTCGATGTGGCGCCAGTCGTCCGGGACGAACCGGCCGAGGCGGCCGTCCGCCGGGTCACTGCCGATCGGGCGATAACGCATGGGATCCTCCTATCCCTCATCCCACCGGAATACCGCCGGCGAGTTTCACTGCGGCACGATCTTTTCCAGAAACCGCCGCGCGGCCTCCCGCCCGCTTTCGAAGAGGCGTTTCTTCTCCTCTTCGCCGAGCCCGAAGTCGACGGCGGAAACCCCGGTCGTGTCGACGTACACCGTCCGCCGGTTCACACCTTCCTCGTGCAAGCGGTAACGATTCCAGTCCGACAGCAGGGTTTCGAGCGAACCGATGGCGATCCGCAACGCGCTCTTCACCGGTTTGTCCTCGCCGCCCACGGGTTCCCCCGACAGCTTCACGCCCCAGGTCGGCCACCGCGGCTTCTTCGCGTCGGTCCGGTCGAAGACGGTGATCGGGAAGTTCGACAGCAGCCCGCCGTCGACCCAGGTGACGGCACCCTCGGGGTGGACGTCGAATTGCACCGGCCGGAAATAGAGCGGGATCGACATCGACGCGCGGACGGCGTCGACGACCTTCTCCGCACCGGGATCGCGGCCGTACTGGGAATAGTCCCAAGGCAACCGGACGAGTACGCGGCGAGTCAGGTCGCTGACGTGGACGACGAGGGAATACCGTTGGTACGGAAGCAAAGTACCTTCCGGGTCCTCGATGGCGAGATCGGCGAAAGTGCGCACGCCGACCTCTTCCAGCAACGGCGTGAGCCATTCGGCGAGGTAGTCACCGGAGTGCATCCCGTCGTGCAGGAGCAGATCGACACCGTCCCCGATCGGCCCGGTGACCTTGTCGAGCAGGGACTGGTCCTGGAAACGGCGGCAGTCCAAGTCGTTCATCACCGCTTCCAGACCGCCGAGATCCTTGCCCGCCTTCTGATACGCGGCGACCAGTGTCGCGACGATCGCGCCCGCGCTCGTTCCGGCGATCCGGGGAAACGCGTAACCGGCTTCGTGCAACTCCAGTACCGCGCCCAGCAGCCCGATACCTTTGACGCCGCCGCCTTCCAGCACGAGATCGACGTTCTTCCGAGAATCAGCCATGGCACATCACCCCTGCACCCGCGACCGCCGCAGTTCGGCGGTTCCCCTCGCGGGAATCGAGTGTGACACAGGGCGAGACCGGCCAATCCGGCGTTCACCCGAATGGCACAGAAATAGCTGGTTCTTTTACAGGGGAACGAGAGTTCGTTAATTTCTCGCGCCCTTTAGGGCATTCTGTGGCGCGGGAAAGAATGCAGATACGAATCCGAGGACTCGATTCGATATCGGCTGTTCACCGGGCGGAGCCGACGCGAGTGGTCCTCTGGACGCGGTGGTTGCGCGTGCAACCACCG
>NZ_JBHVKW010000121.1:0-23340 GCF_042797905.1 Amycolatopsis sp. NPDC057786 | reverse complement strand
CCACCGAGGACAGCACTCGGCGTAACCTTCCCCGATGCTCCGGCCACTTGGTCGATCGTTCACCAGCGTCCGCCATCCTCGGGACGCTAACGTGGGTGAACGGCGTAAACAAGCGGCCGTCCGGGGGCTTCGACGCTGACGTTGGGGAGTTGATCGACTTGACCGGCAGCACGGTCCGCCACGCCGTCTATCTGCCGCCTTTCGGCCCGTTCGGTGAGCCGGGGGTGCTCGTCGACCTCGCCGTGCGCGCCGAGGCGGCGGGCTGGGACGGGTTCTTCCTGTGGGACCACGTCGTCGCGGACACCATGCCCATCGCGGATCCGTGGACGACGCTCGGCGCCATCGCGCACGCCACGAGCCGGCTGCTGTTCGGCCCGATGATCACCCCGCCCGCCCGGCGGCGGCCGTGGGTGGTGGCGCGGCACGCGTCGACGGTCAGCAGGCTCTCCGGCGGGCGGCTGATCCTGGGCACCGGGCTCGGTTCGGACGAATCCGGTGACTTCAGCCGGTTCGGTGAGCAGACCGACCTGCTGACGCGATCGGCGATGTTCGACGAGGGCCTCGACGTCATCCGCGCGATCTGGTCCGGCAGGCGGTTCGACCACGACGGCGCGCACTATCAGGTCGCGCTCGCCGAGGCCCCGCCCGAGCCGTTCCCGATCCCGATCTGGGTGGCGAGCTCCACCGACAACCCGCGCGTCGTCCGACGGGCGGCGTTGTGCGACGGGATCTTCCCGAATCCGGAGGACCACACGCCGACCGCCGAGGAGATCGCGGAGACCCACCGTGCGCTCGGTCTCGCCGGGCTGGAGCCGGGGCGTCCCTTCGACGTCGCCGTGGCCGGGAACGCGAGCCCGGCGTGGGAGGAGCCGATCAAGGTGGACCTGCCCGCGCTGGGGCAGGCGGGCATGACGTGGTGGATGGAGTCGCTGATGCATCTCGACCCGCTGGAGCTTTCGCAGAAGATCGTGGACGCCGGCCCGCCTCGGTGGTGAGGGGCCGCTCGGACTCGGCCATCGCCCCACGTGGTCGAAGTACATGATGGCCCCCATCCTTGCGCCTAGGTACAGGAAGGGGGCCTTCATGTACTTACGTTGGGCAGCACTGTCCATAGTGGACACAAGCTCCGCCGTTCGTCAGATTACGTTGCGCCAAAAGCCTTCACCACCCTTGCGGCGTCGCTCGCCTTTGCTAACGTCACCGTGGGCGTCTTGCGAACCAGTGACGCTCGGGGGAGGGGTGGAATGGCTGACGAGCACCATGCGATGCGGCTGGAAACCGGGGTCACGCTGGTCAACGCGTTGACCGGAGAGCATGTCCACGGCAGGCCGAGAACCGCCCTCCGGGGCCAGGACTTGGTCCGCGCCGCCACTGAAGCGCTCGGGAACGGTCAGGTCGATCTCCTGACCGCGGAGCGGCTGCGGAATCTCGCGTCGCGCCTGCGGGAGATCATCGAATCGCTGTCCCGGCGGGAACAGGACCGGGCGGCCGGGCTGCTCAACCGGATGCTCGTCGACAGCAAGGCCCGGCCGTCCCTGCATCGCCACGGCGAACAGTCGTGGCAGTTGCGTTTCCACGGTCCTGAAGCCGACCTCGTCCAGCAGTGGGCGGCAGCTCTCGCGGTGTCCGTGGCCGCGGCGCTCGGCGACGACATCCCGCATCGCGTCGGGTTGTGCGCGGCGCCGCGGTGCGACCAGGTGTACATCGACGCGAGCCAGGCGCAGATCAAGCGGTTCTGTGGGCTGGCCTGTCAGAACCGGGTGAAGGCCGCCGCGTACCGCGCCCGCCGCTCAGGATCGTGAGCCTCGCGGTGTCGCGTCGACGTACCACTCGCGATTGAACACGAGGCCGAAGAGCGGCGCCGGAAGCCGGGTCACGACGCGCATCAGCGGTGCGAGCCTGCCGGTGCCCTTCACCTGCGAGGAGTGAGCGGCGATCGCGGCCTGCTTCTGGCGTGCGAAGCGCCGGACGTCGAAGGTGTGCGTGATCTCGGACTTGGCGCTGTAGGCGCGGAGAAGCGCGTCGACGTCGTAGCGGAACGGGATCCGCGACAGGCGCACCATTCGCACCAGGCGTGCGACGACGTCGCGGGGGATCGTGGCCTCCAGGACGCGGACGTCGCCGACGATTTCCGCCGCCCGCTTGCCGACTTCGTGCACCTTGACGTGGTCGCGGTGACCGTAGCCGCCGTTGCGTCGTAGCTCAGCAGGACCGAAGCGCCTTCTTCGCGCAGGATCGTCGCGAGCCGAACTGCCGCTTCGTCGGTGTTCGCGCGGACGAAACGGACCCAGCCCGGCGGGTCCGGATAAAGGATCGCGCCGTGGCCACTGCCTGCGTAGCCGAGATGGACGACGCGCGCGACGCCCAGCACCTTCGCGCTCGCCTCGAGTTCGGCCCGGCGCGACTCGTTCGCGCCCCGCATGTCGATGGTGGCGACGACGAGGACGACCCGGTGGCCGTCCGCGGCGGCGCGGGCGAGGGTGCCGCCGGTGAGCAGGGCTTCGTCGTCCGGATGGGCGTGGAAGGCCACCATGGTCGTCACGCTCCGAGCGTGCCCGAGGTCGCCGAAACGGTCGGTGGTCGGCTCTTGACCGTCCGTCGACCCTGTGGGTAATCTTCCCTTTACTTTCCAATAGTAAGGAAAGTTTCCTATTTAACTCCGCCGCCCTGACCGTCGGCGCGCCAACGTCGGTGCCGTCGACGCGAGAGGAGAAGCCGAATGCGTTGGGACAAGATCCGTCTCCGGGTGACGGCCGCACTGGCCGCCGGACTGCTGGCCCCGGTCGCGGTCGCGAGCACCTCGATGGCGACCGAGACCGGCACAGAACCCGCAACGCAGGCAGCCGCCGCGCTGCCGCCGGGCAGTCCGGCGGCGGTCAACGGACAGCTGAAGGTCTGCGGCCTCCAGCTCTGCAACTCCGCCGGCAAGCCGATCCAGCTCCGTGGCATGAGCACCCACGGGATCCAGTGGTACAGCCAGTGTGTGAAGACCGCTTCGCTCGACGCGCTGGCCAACGACTGGAAGGCCGACGTCCTCCGGATCTCGATGTACATCCAGGAAGGCGGCTACGAGACCAACCCGCGCAAGTTCACGGACATGGTGCACTCCTACATCGAAGAGGCCACCAAACGCGGGATGTACGCCCTGGTCGACTGGCATCAGCTCACCCCCGGCGACCCGAACGCGAACCTCAGCCGCGCCAAGACGTTCTTCACCGAGATCGCCCAGCGGCACAAGGACAAGACCAACATCATCTACGACATCGCCAACGAGCCCAACAACGTCAGCTGGGACCGGGTCCGCAGCTACGCGGAGCAGATGATCCCGGTCATCCGCGCCCAGGACTCCGACGGCGTCGTGCTCGTGGGCACGCACGGCTGGGGCTCGCTCGGCATCTCCGACGGCCGCAACGAGACCGACATCATCAACAACCCGGTGCGCGCCAGCAACTTCATGTACACGTTCCACTTCTACGCGGCGTCGCACAAAACCGAGTACTTCAACGCGCTGAGCCGCGCCGCGAGCAAGATCCCGCTGTTCGTGACCGAGTTCGGCACCCAGACCGCCAGCGGCGACGGCGGGAACGACTTCACCAACTCGCAGAAGTACCTCGACTTCCTCGCGTCGAAGAAGATCAGCTGGACCAACTGGAACTTCTCCGACGACAGCCGTTCGGGCGCGGTGTTCAAGCCGGGCACCTGCTCGGGCAGCTCGTTCACCGGCACGGCTCCGCTGAAGCCCGCCGGTGTCTGGATCCGGGACCGCATCCGTACCGCGGACAACTTCCCGACCTCCTGATCCCGGCAGCGCGCACGTCAGGAAAGGGTCGTTCAGGACGTTTTTCGTCCTGAACGACCCTTTCCTGACATTTCAGCCGAGCGGTTCGAAGTCCAGCGCGGCGAGCCGGTCCGGATCGGCGAGGATGTCGATCGCCGCGATCTTCCCGCCCACGACGGTGAACGCGAAGACCGTCGCCGGGACGCCGTCCTTGGTGATCACCATCCCGGCCGCGCCGTTGACCAGCGCGGGACGCGGGACCCCGCCGTCGCCCGCCGAGCGGAACATGAGCGCCTGGCTCGCCACCGTGGCCGCCCCGCGCACGAAACGCGAAGTCCCCGCCGGAGCCGCGCCGCCCTCGGCGCGCAGGATGACGTCCGGGTCGAGCACCGACACCAGCGCGTCGAAGTCGCCTCCTCGCGCGGCGGCGAAGAACGCGTCGACGACTTCCCGCTGACGGCTCAGATCCGCGTCGGGGACCGTCGGCGAGCCCTGCAGACGGCGGCGCGCGCGGCTGGCGAGCTGCCGGGTCGCCGCGGAGGACCGGCCCACGATCGGCGCGATCTCGTCGAACGGCAACGCGAACATGTCATGCAGGACGAACGCCAGCCGCTCGGCGGGGTCCAGGGTGTCGAGCACGACCAGGAGCGCCAGCCCGACCGAATCCGCCAGCAGGGCTTGGTGTTCCGGGTCGATCCCGCCCTCACGGCCGATGATCGGGTCGGGGAGCTGCGCGCCGACCGGCTCTTCGGGCCGCGACTTGCGGGAGCGGAGCATGTCGAGACAGATCCGGCCGACGACGGTGGTCAGCCAGCCGCCGAGGTTGTCCACGTCGCCGGAATCCGACCGGCTCAGCCGCAGCCAGGCCTCCTGCACGGCGTCGTCCGCTTCGCTCAGCGAACCGAGCATCCGGTACGCCACCGCCCTCAGATGCGTTCGGTGCCCTTCGAAACGCCGCGCCAGCCAGTCGTGTTCGTCCACGGTCCCCATCCTTCATCGATCAGTCGTAACCCTGACGCGTGGGGGATCGACGATGTGACAGGCCTTCAGTCGCGGGTGCCGGCTTGGATCGCCGGCGTGCGCATCGCCTTCGCCGCCGCGCCCAGGTGCGAACCGAGCGTCAGGGTCACCGCGACGGCGACGATGGCGAGATAGGCGCCGATCGTCGCGTCCGGTACGGGGTCGCCGGTCCTGGCGACGCTGTAGGGGATCACGGTGACGGCGGCGGCGAGCGAGCCGAACAGCACACCGACCGCCACCAGGACGGTGCCCTCGGTCCCGACGAGCCTCAATACCTGCGACGATGTCGAACCGATGAGTCTCTGTTGGCCGAACTCCCGGCGGCGCCCGGCGATCGCGGCCACGACGGTGTTCACCAGGATCACGGCGGAGAACAGCGCGATCATGCCGACGACGACGTAGTTCAGGGTCTCGATTCTGCTCGCGATCCCGCCCGGTGCGGTGACGGCGGTGTTCTCGATGGCCTGCATGTACATCGTCCCGGTCGCGATCCCGGTGAACAGGATGATCGGCACCAGCACCCCGGCCATTCGGCGGCTTCGGACTCGAAGGTGCGCCGCCGTGAGGTGACCGCTGACGCCCGCGCGTCGCAGCGGAGCGGCCAGCACGGCGGCGACCGGGCCGAGCAGCGCGGGGGAGAGGAGCGCCAACCCGATCGCGGCGAGGATCGCGCCCTGGCCACCGATCGCCATCAGCGCGGGTTCCGTCCCGGTGAACAAGGTCATCGTCACCACACCGCAGCCGAGCCCGGCGGCCAGCACGATCGCGGCGCCGAGCACCCGGAGCCGGCTGGTCGGCCGGGTGTCGACGCCCGCATCGCGGATCGCCTCCACCGCGCCGCGCCGGGTCACCTGCCGCGCGGCGACCGTCCCCGCCGCCAGAGCCGCGAGAAGGGTGATGCCGGTGCCCATCGAGACCGCGATCGGACCGAACCGCGCCTCCAGCCCGGCCGGTACGCGGCCCGCGTCACCGAGGAGCGCGACCAGCCATCGTCCGGCGAAAACCGACGGCACGACGGCGGTGGCAGCGGCGAGGACCGCGACGGCCGCCGCCTCACCGACGATCATCCGGCCGATCTGCGACGGCGTCGCGCCGACACTCTTCAGCAACGCCATCTCCGGGGCGCGCTGCCGGATCAGCAGTGAGAGCGTCGAAAGCGTCGCGAACAGGACGATCACCAGGCCCCAGCCGCCGACGACGCTCGCCATGATCAGCAACGTCTTCGCGGTCTCCGGTCCGGCGGCGCCGCGGGTGTCCAAAAGGGACGCGAACGTCATCAGGATCGTGGCGCCGAAGAACAGCGCGACGAAACTCGCGATGAATCCGGTGGTACGACGGCGGAGTGACGAGAACGCCAGCTTGGTCGCGATCATGCGGAAGGTTCTCCCCAGGCTTTGCCGCCAGGTTAGGGAGGCGGGCTGTCACCGGACATGGGACAGGCCCCCGTGCGTGGGGTAGGGGCGGCCCTACCGCCGTGGGTAGCCGCCGTCGACCTCCTTCACCGGCTTGTGCGGGAAACGGCGTTCGGCGTAGGCCTTCGCCGCTGATCCTTCTCGCACGTACAGGGTCTCCACCTTGTCCTGCAACGGTTTCACGACCGTTCCGAGGAAGCCGCGCCGGTCTTCGAGGTACGGGCCGAGCACGTCTTCGCCCGCCGGGCAGACCGCCATGCAGTACGCGGCCTTGTAGTTCGGTTTGAACGCGAGGCTCTGCCACATCGACACGTTCTCCGAGTCGGTCACCCTGGACCGGAAGTCGGCGGCGTCCTCGCTGTCGGCCACGGTCTGGGCCCAGTCGGTGAAACCGCTCATGAACTCGCGGTAGTTGTGCGTCGAGCAGGCGACGAAGTCGAATTCGCCGGTCTTCGAGATCGCCCCGATCGGACAGGCGGCGACGCACAGCTTGCACTCCAGGCAAGGGTTGTAGTCAAGGGCTTCGCCGTAGGTGGACACCTCGGCGTCGACGAGCAGTGTCGCGAGGAGCACGAAGTTGCCGAACTTCGGGTGGATGACGTTGCGATGCAGACCTATCGCGCCGAGACCGGCCGCGACGGCGACCGTCTTGTGCGCGACGACCCAGATCCGGCCGGGATAGTGCTCCATCTCCATCGGGAACGTCGCGGACGGGTTGATCGCGCGGTATCCGGCGTCCTGCAGCGTCCGGACGATGGTGTGCCCGGCCTCGTTGATGATCTCGCCGGCGCGGTGGAACTCCTGGTTGGCGACGCTGCGGGCGGGGGAGCGGACGTCGTCACGGTTCATCCGCACCACGAGCGAGACCAGGGTTTTGGTGCCGGGCAGCGCGCGCTCGACGTGCTCGCGTTCGCCCGCCAGATCCGGGTGGTCGAGCGAGACGGCGGCCGCGTCGTCGGCACCGGCGGCGAGGCAGATTTCCTTGAGCCAGGCGGCGTCGATCACCGGGGACGGCTTGTCCCGCGGTTCGGCGAGCACCGCCCGCACCGACGGATGGTCCGCCAGCTTCTTGGGGAGTTTGCCGGTCACAACGCCTCCAAAATGGTCGCGTTGGCCTGGCCGCCGCCCTCGCACATCGCCTGCAGGCCGTAGCGGGCGCCGTGGTGGTGCAGCGCGTTGACGAGCGTGCCCATCAGCCGGGTCCCGCTCGCGCCGAGCGGATGGCCCAGCGCGATCGCGCCGCCGTGGACGTTGACCTTGGCCGGGTCGGCCCCGGTTTCCTGCTGCCACGCCAGCACGACACTGGCGAACGCCTCGTTGATCTCGAAGAGGTCGATGTCCGCCAGCCGCAGACCCGCGCGCCGCAGCACCTTCTCCGTCGCCGGGATGACGCCGGTGAGCATGAGCAGCGGGTCGGATCCGGTGACGGCGAAACTGTGCAGGCGGGCGCGCGGGCGCAGGCCCAACCGGGCGGCGGTTTCGCTGGAGGTGATGAGCAGGGCGGAGGCGCCGTCGTTGATCGGGCTGCTGTTGCCCGCGGTCACCGACCAGTCGATCTGGGGGAAGCGCGCGGCGACAGCCGGGTCCTGGAATGCCGGGCGCAGCTTGGCGAGCGTTTCGAGGTCGGTGCCCGGCCGGACGGACTCGTCGGTGGACACCCGGCCCGCCGGTGTCTCGATGGGCACGATCTGGCTCGCGAACCGCCCGAGTTCGTGCGCCCGCGCCGCTTTCCGGTGCGAGGACATCGCGAACTCGTCCATCGCCTGGCGGCTGAGCGACCACTTCGCGGCGATGAGTTCGGCACTGATCCCTTGGGGCACCAGGCCTTCCGGGTAGCGGGCGGCGACGCCGGGGCCGAGCGGATCGGTGCCCGGCAGGACGTTCGACCACATCGGGACGCGGCTCATGGACTCGACGCCGCAGGCGATGACGACGTCGTACGCGCCGGCCATCACGCCCTGCGCGGCGAAGTGCACGGCCTGCTGACTGCTCCCGCACTGCCGGTCGACGGTGGTCGCGGGCACGCTTTCGGGCAGCCCGGCCGCGAGGGCCGCCCACCGCGTGACGTTCTGGGCCTGTTCGCCGACCTGGTCGACCGCGCCGCCGATGACGTCGTCGATCAGCTCCGGATCGAGACCGTTGCGCCGGACAAGGGCCTGCAGCGTATGGGCGAGCAGCTGGACCGGATGGACCCCGTGCAGGGCGCCACCGGGTTTGCCCTTGCCGATCGGGGTACGGACGGCGTCGACGATGACCGCGTCGTGCACGGCTGCCTCCAGTAGTGAGTTGGTATCTCCAACTCACTCTGGCATCGAGTGGGTTGGAAATCAAGACTCACTGGGTTTACGCTGGTCGCATGACCGAAGGACCGAGGGACTGCTCGATCGCCAACGCGATGGAGGTGATCGGGGAGCGCTGGAGCCTGCTCGCGCTGCGCGAAGTGTTCTTCGGTGCGCGGCGGTTCGACCAGATCGTCCGCAACACGGGGGCGAGCCGGGACATCCTGACCGCGCGGCTGCGGAAACTCGTCGAGACGGGGATCCTCGAAAAACGGCTCTACGAGGAGCATCCGCCGCGCTACGAGTACGTGCTCACCGAGGCAGGGCACGCCCTCAACCACGTGCTGCTGAACCTCATGGCTTGGGGCGACGCGTATGTCACGGAGGGGCCGCCGCCGACGGTGTGGCGGCATTCGTGCGGCGAGGTCCTCGCGCCGGAGACCGTATGCGCGCACTGCCGCGAACCGGTGCGGGAGAAGGACATGACGCTGGTGCGGAGCAGTCGTCGCGCCCCCTCCTCGTGAGTGGTTCGGTTTGCCTGCGCGAGTACATGAAGGCCCCCTTCCTGTACCTAGGCGCAAGGATGGGGGCCTTCATGTACTTCGCAAGGAGGTTCGCTAACCGCGCCATTCCCGCGCGATCATCCGCATGAGCGCCGGATAGATGATCAGGTACCGGAACGGCTTGATGAATCCCATGTACACCCGGCCGAACAGCCCGTTGGGTTTGACCAGCACCGCCATCTGACCGCGATACCCGCCCTGCCCGTCCTCGACCCAGGCGATGTGCAGGACGCCGTGCATGGTCCGGTTCGCCATCTCGGCGGCGAATTCGTCGTCGAGCCGGTAGAGCGGGGTGAACGGCAGCCAGTCCTCGTCCGGGCCGGTGGGTGTATCGCGGAGGTCGACCGGCAGCTTGCCGCGGAGCGATCCCACCCGGGTGTCGAGACCGGAATCCCGTTCGTCCAACCCGAACAGTCCACCGAGCTTCCAGCGCAGCGCCCACAGCGCCCGGACGGGGAGTGGTGACCCGTCCGGGAAATTGCCCGACGAGAACTGCTTCACCAGCCTGCCGAAATCGTCCGGCCCGCCGGGTGTTCCGAGCGCCCAGACGTCTTCGAGGTCGAAGTCCTCGGCGATTTCGTGGATCCGCCACGAGCGGGTGGTGTGGGCCGTGTTCGCGAGTTTCATGCCGACACCAGTTGGACGATCTCGCGCGGACGGACCTCGCGGTCGTCGAAGGCGACGTCGACGTCCGCCGACCCCAGGGCTCGCATCGAGGCCGCCTGTGCCGCCTCGGATTCCCAGCGCACGATCGACACCACGGCGTCGCCCGCGGCGGTGACCCAGCATTCGGCGGCGAGACAGCCCGGAGTGGAGCGCAAGACGTCGGCGACCCGCCGGACTCGCGCGACGAAATCGTCGTGATGATCGGTGTGCGGGTAATGCGTGGCCACGAATCCGACAGTCATCGTCGTTGTTCCTCCCAGTGGACTTCCGCCATCTATACGGTAGCGTATATATCGTCGTCGTGGTGCCGGAGTGACGGGAGATACGGTGATCCCATGGCCGCCGAAACCCGGACCCCGCCGAGCGCTTGGATCGACGCTGGGCTGCACGCCCTCGCCGCCGGAGGCCCCGACGCCGTGCGCGTCGAGGCGCTCGCGAAAGCCCTGGGAGTCACCAAAGGCGGTTTCTACGGCCATTTCGCCGACCGGGGCGCGCTACTGGAGGGAATGCTCGCCACCTGGGAGCGGACGAGCACCGACCTGCTCTTCGAGAGCGTCGAAAGCGAAGGCGGTGACGCCAGGGCGAAAATCCGGCGCGCGGGTCTGCTCGCCGGCGATCGTCTGCTGCCGATCGACCTCGCGATCCGGGATTGGGCCCGGCGCGACCCGGCGGTGGCCGAGCGGCTCCGGCGGGTCGACAACCAGCGGATGGACTACCTGCGTTCCCTCATGCGCGAGATCTTCGCCGACGAGGACGAGGTCGAGGCCCGCTGCCTGCTCGCGTTCTCGCTCCTGATCGGCAAGCACTTCATGGCCGCCGACCACGGTGGCCGTACCCGGGACGAGGTCACCGAGCTGGCCGGGGCACTGCTTCTCGGCGGCCGGCCCGGTCATGACGGCTGAGGCGGGCCATCGTTCCCGGTGGAAGGATCGAAGACGATGACCGACGCTGGACCGCCGCGCGCCGACGAGGCCACGTTCATCGCGGCGGCTCGCTCCGGCGATACCGCGCGGTTCGCGGTCATCACGGAGCGCCACCGGCGTGAGCTGCAGGTGCACTGCTACCGGATGCTCGCGAACTACGAGGACGCCCAGGACATGACGCAGGAGACGTTCCTGCGGGCGTGGAACAAGCGGGAGTCGTTCAAGGGCAACGCCACGCTGCGGACCTGGCTGTACCGGATCGCGACGAACGTCTGCCTCGACTTCCTGGAGAAGCGCGGCGATCGCACCCCCGTACCGGCCGAGCCAGCGGACTCCGAGGTGCTGTACCTGCAGCCGTACCCCGACCGGATGCTCCCTGAGGACCCGCAGGAATCGGTGGTGGTGCGGGAGACGATCGAGCTGGCGTTCATCGTCGCCGTCCAGCATCTGCCGCCGCGGCAGCGGGCGGTGTTCATCCTGCGCGACGTCCTCGGCTGGCCGGCGCCGAAGGCCGCCGACGCCCTCGATGTGACCGTCGCGTCGGTGACCAGCGCGCTGCAGCGGGCGCGGGTGACGATGCGCGAGCGCCTGCCCGGCCGCCGCCTCGACTGGCGGAGCCCCGCCACTCACGAGCTGTCGAAGGACGAGCGCGGCGTGGTGAAGTCGTACATCGAAGCCCATGAACGGAACGACCTCGACGGGCTGATCTCCCTGCTGCGCGACGACCTGCGGTTCGCGATGCTGCCCGAATCGGGCACCTCGGTCAGGACGGCCAAGGACGCGGTGGACGGCTGGGTCTCCGGCGGGCTCTTCCAGCGCGGCCACGACGACTGGCGCGGTATCACCACGACGGTCAACCGCATGCCGGCCGCCGCGCTCTACCTGCGCACCCCGGGCGATCCGGAGTACCGGCTCTTCGCCATCGCGGCGCTGCGCGTCGTCGACGGGAAGATCGCCGAGCTCACCGGATTCGACGTCGCCGGCAAACCGTGGCTGGACGTGCCCCCGGTGCTGTGACCACTCAGCGCCTCGTCTCGTATCGGGTCAGCACCACGCCGCCGGGAAACGTCCGCGTCTCCACCAGGACCAGGTTCACCCAGCTGTCCAGCGCGGTGAAGAACGGCGTGCCGCCGCCCACCAGGACCGGATGGGTGACCAGCAGGTACTCGTCGATCAACCCGGCCCGCATGGCAGTCCCGGCGAGCGTCGGGCCGCCGATGTCCATCGGACCGCCGTCCTCGGCCTTGAGCCGGGTGATCTCGGTGACCAAGTCGCCGGTGACCAGACGGGTGTTCCAATCGACAGTGCGGGTGGTGGAGGAGAACACCACCTTCGGCATGTCCCGCCATCGGCGGGCGAACTCGATCTCCGCGGGGGTGGCGCCGGGCAGCCGGTCGGCCGTCGGCCAGTGCGAACTCATCGCCTCCCACAGCTTGCGCCCGTACAGCGACAGACCGGTCGCCGCCACCCGGTCGGACCACCATCCGAACAGTTCGTCGCTCGGCGACGAGTCCGGTCCGTCACCGCCGCTCCAGCCGAGGTCGTCGCCGGGCGCGGCGATGTAGCCGTCCACGGTCAGGTTCATGCCGAAGGTCAGTTTCCGCATGGCGTCAGCCTCCTGTGTGTCGATCTCACACATACAGACGGGAGCGGCGCGAAAACCTAATCGTCGTCCTCTTCGGGTGTCGTCGGGACCTGCTTGCGCGCGACGTAGACGAGCAGCCCGATGATCACCACGGGGCCGGCGAAGATGAGGATCTCGTCCCAGCCGCCCTGGTGCATCATCACCACCCGCGCCGCGATGGTCATGAGCCGGAGACCAGCGCGATCCCGAGCGCGGTGTAGCCGATCATCAGCGCCAGCATGGGGTATTGGCCCACCTTGACGTAGTTCGCGCGCAGCACGCCGACGGAACGGTCATGCGCCGAGGTTACGGCCAGCACGTGCCCCGCGACGATCCCGGCGATCTGCACCAGCGCGATCACGCCGGCCGAGACGACCGTGTAGTCGATCGCGCGGCCGAACCCCTGCTGCCCGGAGAACACGGCGAACGAGAAGTAATGCGCGACCGTGTAGCCGACCATGATCGGGATCAGCGACGGTGCGAACGCGGGATACGGATCGAACCCTCGGCGCAGATACGGCCTGGTCAGGCTGATGGCACCCGCATAGGCGCCGTAGGTGAGCGCGATACAGACCGCGAGCCCGGCGGTCCCACCGAGGACACCGGCGTCCAGCGACGTCCAGAACGGAAGCCGGGTGAGGCCGTCGAACGCCGTCGAGCCGAGCACCACCAGCACCAGTGCGGTCAGCCAAGGCGCGGGGGACACGGTGAGCAGGCCGTCCAGCGGATTCCGGAGCACCAGGCGCCCATCCGCCCGCCTGCCGAACGGGGAGAGGGCCGCGACCAGACGCGCGTAGACCTCGAAGGCGTCACCGCGGTCGAACCAGCGCGGACCGAACACCGCGCCGAACGCGATGTGTATAACGGCATACACGGTGGCGAAAAGGGCGATCGCCCGTGGCGAGTCCGAATGCGGGAACACCAGTTCCAGCCAGAGAAACGCCAGGAGGCCGACGATCGCGGGCAGGTAGCCCAGCCGGTCCGGGAGTTCGCGCTGCCGCGCGGGGCTCAGCGCCGCGATCGTCCTCAGTGGATTCAACCGCGACCAGACCGGACCGAGCAGGAGCGAAAGCGGGACCAGCCCGACCCAGAACCAGACGTAGAACCATGCGGGAGCCGGGTTGTCGGCGGAGGTGTCCGGACCCGCCCACGCCATCACCAGAAAGCCCGCGAACAGCATCACGCCGAGCACGCGTGCCCCGATCCGTGAGAACCCGCCGTCGATGAACCGTTGCAGGACCTCAGGAAGAGGGCAGCCGGCGTCGGCGCCGCGGAGTTTGGGCTTCTTCCAGAGCACGGTGAGCGCGAAGAAGGAGACCACGACGGCCGCCGCCCCCCGCGTAGAGCGCGAGCCACAGCGGGACCGGCAGATCGGACCGGCCGCCGAGACCGTGCGCCAGGATCATCCGCTCACCCGGAGCTTGGTCACCGCCGCGCCGCTCTTGTGCAGTTCCACCTCGAAGATCCCGTCGATGTTCGCGGTGAAGGCGACCGTTCCCGGAACCCCGGGAGACAACTTGGTGGCCTTGTCGTAGCCGTGGACGTGCAGTTCGTCAGGCTGGTCCGAGGTGACTTCGAGTGCGACGTTCTCGCCGGTGCGCACCGCGATCTCCTCCGGCCCCGCGGTGCGCTTGCCCTCGGTGATCGAGAACTTGACGGTCCGGGTGCCGGTGCCCGGCGCCTGCTCGGAACCGGTCGTTCCCGAGCAGCCGGTCACGGCCAGCAGCGTGGCCACGGCGATCCCGCAGATCCTCCGCATCGAGGTGCCTCCAAGTCGTACGCCCCGGCTTGCCCGGCCGGGACCTTGCGCCTATCGTGTTACCCCAAGGTAACAGTTACTCAGGTTAGCGGGAAGGCGAGAACGGTGTTCATGGCTCAGGAGAGCCCGCCTGCCGGCGGCGCGCAATTCGGGCAGATCGTCATCGCGGGCCTGATGTTCACCGCGGTCTTCCTGCCCTTGGCCCTTTTCGTGCTCCGCGAGCGCGCCGGGAAGCGAACGGTCTTCGGCCGCGTCGCCGACTGGATGGGCGAGCTCAGCGGTCTGCCGCGCTGGGCGGCGCTGCCGATGTTCGTCGCCTTCCTCTCCGGGATGTCGGCGCTGATCGGCGTCTACTGGGACGTGCCGATCCACATGGAGCTCGGCCGCGACGAAGGCCCGCTCGCGAACCCGTCGCATTACCCGATCTACTTCGGACTGATGGGCATCTTCGCCAGCGGCGTGCTCAGCGCGACGCTCGCGACGAAGGACCTGCCCAAGCGCACGTTCAAGATCGGCCCGCACTGGCGGGCGCCGATGGGCTCCATCCAGATGATGGCGACCGGCCTGGTCGGCATCGCGGGCTTCCCGCTCGACGACGTATGGCACCGCCTGTTCGGCCAGGACGTCACCGAATGGGGGCCGACGCACGTCCTGATGATCGGCGGCGGCGTCTGTGTCGTGCTGGGCCTGCAACTGCTGCTGGGCGAGGCCCGCCAGGTCGGCGCGACCGGCCCGGTGGTTCGCCTGCTCGGCCCGGTGCTCGCCGGTGCCTGGATGATGGGCGCTTCGGCCTTCCTCATGGAGTTCGACCTCGGCGTCCCGCAGTTCCCGATGCTGTCGCAGGTCGTGCTCGTCGGCCTGATCGGTGCCTGGACGCTGACCTACGGGCGGCTGTCCTGGGGGCCGGGCGGCGCGCTGATCGTGCTCGCGGTCTTCCTCGCGTCCCGTGCTTCGTTCGCTGTCATCCCGTTGTTCGCGGACCTGCACGTGGCCTCGCTGCTGCCGTACGTCGCCGAAGCGGTGATCATCGAGGTCGTCGCCCTCGCGATGCGCAACCGGCAGGGCTACACGTTCGCCGCTGTCGCCGGTCTGCTCGTGGGGACCGCCGGGATGCTCGCCGAGGCGGCGTTCACCCGCTGGCTGATGCCGAACCCGTGGCCGGCCGCCCATCTGCCGCTGTTCGTCCTGTTCGGGACCGGCGCGGCGCTCGCGGGCGCGTTCATCGGTGTCTGGCAGTACCAGCGAGTGGAGGAGACGGCGACGCGCGTGCCAGCGGCGGGGCCCCGGCACGCGGTCGGACTCGTCGGCGCGCTGGGCGCGGTCGCCCTGATGTCGGCGGTCGCCGTCCCGCAGGATCCGGAACCGGGGTTCACCGCCGACGTCCGGCTGACCGAGGCCGCGACCGGGTTGCCGATCTCGAATCCGCACGGTGGCGGCACCCCCCGCTGGGTCGACGCGACCGTCACGATCTCCCATCCCGACCTCGCCGACGACGCCGTGTGGCTGAACGGTTTCGCTTGGCAGGGCGGCGACTTCTTCACCGCGCCGCTGGAAAAGATCAGCGATGGGGTGTACCGCACCGCCCAGCCACTGCCGGTGTTCGGCCAGTGGAAGACCGGGATCCGCGTGCACGTCCCGAACCGGGTGATGGGGCTCGCGCCGATCTACGCGCCCGCCGACCCGGCCGCGAACGCGCCGTCGATCGACGCGACGTCCGGCACGCGCCCGTTCATGTCGGAGATCGAGTTCCTGCAACGGGAGCGGAAGTCGGACACGCCCGCCGTGCTGTGGACGGTCGCCTACGTGACCGTCGGGCTCATCTTCGCCGGTATGTGGGCGCTGTTCGCGTGGCTCTACGCGGCCGCGGCCACCGTGCGACGGCGTGAGGTCTCCGTCGGCTGACTTCTCCCGCGTTTCGTCCCCTGGATGCGGTCCTTGCGTGTGCAACTACCGCATCCAGAGGACGAAACGCTTTGCTCTCACTTCGTCGCACGTATCGATTGGGCATCATCGCGCGCAAGGCTTTTGCAAGCCCGCTTCCCTTGAATGCCCAGGACACTGCACGTGTTGCCGGTTCGCGCGCCGAAACGGTGACACAGTGCAACGGCGGAGGGACGTAAAGTAGCTGTCGACCACGCGACGGCATCCGCTGTGCACGATCGGTATTGGCGAGTCATTGCGCGGTTACCGCGACATGTGGTTACTTTTCCGCCTCGGGGGGTTGGGTTACAGCGAGTTTCGATGGGGTGGTCTTCGTGCGCACAGAGCGTTTTCCCAGGCGACGGCGCGGTCTTCGCGTGGTCGCGGTCCTCGCCGCTTCGGCGGTCGCGACGGTGCCTTTCGTGCCCGCCGCGTCGGCGCAGCAACAGGGCAAGGTGCTCCGGGTGGCGCTCACGACCGGCATCGACCACCTGAACCCCTTCACCGCCCAGCTGGCGGCGTCGACGCAGGTCGGCCGGTTCAACTACGAGTTCCTGACCCTGCCCTCGGCCGAGGACACGCAGCCCACGGGCGGGGTCGCGGAGTCGTGGAAGACCTCCGAAGACAAGCTCACCTGGACCTTCACCATCCGCCAGGGGATGAAGTGGTCCGACGGCAGGCCGATCACCGCGCAGGACCCCGCGTTCACCTTTCAGCGGATGCTCGACGACGAAAACGCCCGCACCGCGAACGGCAGCTACGTCACCAACTTCGCGTCGGTGTCGGCGCCCGACGACAAGACGCTCGTCATCAAGACCAAGGCCCCGCAGGCGACCATGACCGCGCTCGACGTCCCGATCGTGCCCAAGCACATCTGGGAGCCGATCAAGGATCTCAACGCCCCCTCGACCGACGACATGGCCGTGGTCGGCGTCGGCAGCGGACCGTATCTGCTGACCGAGTACAAGAAGAACGAGTTCGTGAAGTTCAAGGCGAACAAGGACTACTGGCGCGGGGCGCCCAAGGTCGACGAGCTGCAGCTCCTGCAGTTCAAGGACGCCGAGGCCGCGGTCAACGCGCTGAAGCAGGGCGAGGTCGACGTCATCAACCGGCTCACGCCGACGCAGTTCGACGCGCTCAAGGGCGAGAAGAACATCACCACGAACAAGGCGCCGGGCCGCCGGTACAACGAGCTCATCATCAACTTCGGCGTCAAGAACGTCCTCGACCAGCCGATCGGTGACGGCAACCCGATCCTGAAGGACATCCGCGTCCG
This sequence comes from Amycolatopsis sp. NPDC057786, assembly GCF_042797905.1. Taxonomy (NCBI): domain Bacteria; kingdom Bacillati; phylum Actinomycetota; class Actinomycetes; order Pseudonocardiales; family Pseudonocardiaceae; genus Amycolatopsis; species Amycolatopsis sp. NPDC057786. Next base: position 6,120 of record NZ_JBHVKW010000121.1, on the reverse strand, counting down.
CAAGGCGATCGCGCAGGCCGTCGACACCAAGACCATCGTGGACAAGGTGATGAACGGCTACGGCCAGCCTGGGACCGGTGTCGTGCCCGCCATCTACAAGGCCTACACCTGGACCCCGTCCGACGCCGAGAAGACCAAGTTCGACATCGCGGCCGCGAACACCACCCTCGACCAGGCGGGTTACGCCAAGGGCGCGGACGGCATTCGCGTCGCGCCCGGCGGCGCGAAGCTGGAGTTCCGGCTCGCCGGTCACGCGAACCGGCCGTTCGACCAGCGTGTCGCGCAGTTCGTGAGCGGCTGGCTCAAGGACATCGGCATCGGTGTCAAGCAGGAACTCGTCTCCGACGACGAACTGGACGACCGAACCACCGCGGGCAACTACGACCTCGCCATCTCCGGCTACGGCACCTCACCCGACCCGGACTACGCCCTCAGCCTCAACACCTGCGCCGGCCGCCCGAACGCCGAGGGCAACGGCGGCAGCTCGGCGACGTTCTTCTGCGACCCGCGCTACGAAGACCTGTACAAGAAGCAGCTGACCGAGTTCGACCCGGCGAAGCGCGCCGAGCTCGTCAAACAGGCGCAGGCGGTGCTGGCGGGCGAGTACGTCGACGTCGTCCTCGACTACGACAACGTGCTCGAGGCCTACCGTTCGGACAAGTTCTCCTCGTTCACCAAGCAGCCGCAGCCCGAGGGCGCGATCCTCGAGCAGTCCGGCTACTGGGGCGTCTACGGCGCCACTCCGGCCGACGCGGCCGCGGCGGGTGCCGAGGAAAGCAGCAACACCGGCCTGTGGATCGGCATCGGAGCGGTCGTGCTCGTGGTGCTCGTCGGCGGCGGCGTGCTGCTCGGGCGGCGCGGCAAGTCGGCCGACGACCGGGAGTAGAGCTCGTTGACCGAAGCACTCAGTTCTCTCGAAAAGACCCCGGCGCTCGGCGATCCCGACGAGCGCCGGGGCGGGACCGGCACCGCACGGTTCGTGCTCTCCAAGATCGGCGGCGCGCTGGCGAGTCTCGCGCTCGTCGTCGTGCTGGGGTTCTTCCTGTTCCGGACGCTGCCCGGTGACCCCGTGCGGTTCATGGTCCGCGACCGGCCGACCGATCCGAGGATGATGGCGGAGCTCCGCGCGCAGATGGGCGTGGACAAGCCGCTGCTGCAACAGTTCTGGGACTACGTCACCGGCCTGCTCCAGGGCGACATGGGGGTCTCGTACCTGCAGCGGCGTCCGGTTTTCGACATGATCGGCGAGCGGTTGTGGCCGACGATCCTGCTCGTCGGCAGCGCGACCGTGCTCGCGGTCGCGCTCGGACTCTGGCTCGGTATCCGCGCGGGCTGGCGCCGGGGGAGCAGGTTCGACAAGGTCCAGACCGGCATCGCGCTGACGCTGTGGTCGGTTCCGCAGTTCTGGCTCGGGCTCATGCTGCTGGTGGCCTCCAACGGGCTCTTTCCCAGCCGCGGCATGCATTCCCCGGATGTCGAACCGGGCTTCTTCAGTGAAGGGCTCGACGTGCTCCACCATCTGGTGCTGCCGTGCGTGACCTTGCTGGTGGTGTTCTACGCGCAGTACATGCTGGTCATGCGTTCGTCCCTGATCGGCGAGATGAACTCGGACTACCTCACCACCGCGCGGGCCAAGGGCCTGCGCGACGACCTCGTCCGCAAGCGGCACGCCGTGCCCAACGCCCTGCTCCCGACGGTGACGCTGGTCTTCATGCAGTTCGGGATGGTCGTCTCTGGCGCGGTCTCGGTCGAGGCCGTGTTCAGCTGGCCGGGGCTCGGGCAGCTGCTCTACGAAGCGCTCCGAGGACCTGATCTGCCTGTCCTGCAAGGAGTCTTCGTCACCCTCGCGGGTGCGGTGGTGCTGATGAACCTGCTCGCGGAGTTGCTCTACCGCGTGCTCGACCCCAGGGTGCGGATGGCATGACCACAGCGGAAAAACCCGGTTCGATCGTCTGGCGCCGCCGCCGCGAGTCGGTGGCGAAACGCTGGCACGAGTTCACGACGAACAAGGCGGGCGTCTTCGGGCTGGTCTTCCTCGGTGTCCTCACCCTGCTGGCCATCTTCGCGCCGGTGATCTCGGACGAGTCCGGTCTCGACGTCACCAAGGCCGAGGGCACTTCGCTGGACCCGCCCAGCGGGGAGTTCTGGCTGGGCACCGACATCGACGGCCGTTCGGTACTGCTGATGACGTTCTGGGGGGCGCGGATCTCGCTGCTCACCGGCTTCTCGGCGGCGTTCCTCTCGGTGCTGATCGGCACCGTCATCGGGATCGCGGCCGCGCATTTCGGCGGCTGGCTGTCCGGGCTGCTGCTGCGGTTCACGGACTTCTTCCTGGTGCTGCCGTCGCTCGTCCTGGCCGTGGCGCTCGCCTCCGTGCTGGATCAGGGCACCATGACGGTGATCATCGCCATCGGCGTCACCGCCTGGCCCAGCACCGCGCGCCTGGTTCGCGCGCAGACCCTCACGATCGAGGGCCGCCCGTACATCGAGCGCGCGAAAGCGCTGGGCGGCGGTCACCTCCACATCGTCGGCAAACACGTCCTTCCCGGGGTCATGCCGCTCGTGCTGGCCAACACCACGCTCGTCGTGGGCAACGCCGTCATCGCGGACGCGACGCTGGCGTTCCTCGGCGTCGGCAACCCGAACACCGTCTCCTGGGGAGCCATGCTGCAGACCGCCTTGAACAACGGCGCGATCAGCAAGGGCGCCTGGTGGAACCTGCTGCCGCCGGGTGTCGCGATCGTCGTGGTCGTCCTCGCCTTCACCCTCGTCGGACGCGCGCTGGAGACCGTGCTGAACCCGCGCCTGAAGGGACAGCACTCATGAGCCCCTTGCTGGAACTGAAGAACCTCGGCGTCACGTACGCCACCGGAAGTGGTGAGGTCGCCGCCGTCCGTGGTGTCGATCTCGTGCTCGAACCCGGCGACACCCTCGGAGTGGCGGGGGAGTCGGGGTCGGGGAAGTCGACGGTCGCGATGAGCGTGCTGCGGCTGCTCCCGCGGTCGGCGAAGGTCAGCGGAGAGATCCTGCTGGACGGCGAAGACGTCACCGCCATGAAGTGGGGCAGGCTGCGCGCGGTGCGCTGGGCCGAAGCCTCGGTCGTGTTCCAGGGCGCGATGCACGCGCTCAACCCGGTCCGCCGGATCGGCGAGCAGATCGCCGAGCCCATCCGCTTGCATCCGCCCGGCGGCAAGGCCCTGTCGGACGGCGAGATCCAGGCCAAGGTCAAGGAACTGCTCGAACAGGTCGACCTTCCGCCCGGTCGCGCCGGCGCGTACCCGCACGAACTGTCCGGCGGCCAGAAGCAACGCGTCATGATCGCGATGGCGCTGGCCTGTTCACCGCGGCTGATCATCGCGGACGAGCCGACCACCGCGCTCGACGTCGTCGTCCAGGCGCAGGTGCTCGACCTGCTGGGCAGGCTGGTCGCCGAACAGGGGATCGGGTTGATCATGATCAGCCACGACCTGTCGGTGCTCGCCGCCACCTGCCGTCGGATCGCGGTGATGTACGACGGCGAGATCGTCGAGGAACGGCCGAGCGCGGAGCTGATGAGCGCGCCGGAGCACGAGCACAGCAAGGCGCTGGCGGCCGCGTTCCCGACCGTCGGCGACCCGGTGTCCCGCTTCGCGCCCGCGACCAGCACGCCATTGCCGCCGGAGCCCGAACGCATCGGTGACCAGCCGGCGCTTCTGGAAGCCGAGGATCTGCGGGTCAGCTTCCGCGACCGCACCGGCAAGCGGATCCACGCCGTCGCCGGGGTGAACCTCCAGGTGCGGAAGGACGAGATCGTCGCGCTCGTCGGCCAGTCCGGCTCCGGCAAGACGACGCTCGCCCGGACCCTGCTGGGGTTGCAGAAACCCGACTCCGGCGCGGTGCGGTACGACGGCAAACCGGTCCCGCTCGGCGGTGCCGGGCTCAAGGCGTACCGGCGGCAGGTCCAGTTGGTGCTGCAGGATCCGACGAGCGCGCTGAACCCGAACCACACGGTGTACGAGGCCGTCGCGGAAGGCCCGCGCATCCACGAAATGGGCGCGAACGAGCACGAGATCGTCACGAAAGCCCTCGAAGCAGCCGAACTACGGCCCGCGGAGAAGTTTCTCGACCGGCTCCCGCACGAGCTGTCCGGCGGGCAGCGGCAGCGGGTCGTCATCGCGGGCGCGCTCGCGCTGGATCCCGGCGTGATCGTCGCCGACGAACCGGTGGCCTCGCTCGACGCGTCGGTACGAGGGGAGATCCTCGCGCTGTTGCTGCGTCTGCGGCGTGAACTGGGTCTCGCCGGGCTGGTGATCACCCACGACCTCGGGCTGGCCTGGAACATCGCCGACCGGGTCGCCGTGATGTATCGCGGGGAGCTGGTGGAAGTGGGTACCGTGGAAGAGGTCCTGCTGGACCCGAAGCACGACTACACGAAGTCGCTGCTCGCCGCGTTGCCCGGTGGCACCGCGCGGGAAACACCCATTGCCGCGCACTCGCACAGGCGCGGTGTGTAACCTCCAATCTCGAAATGGCGACCACTACAGACTCCCAGCAGATGCCCTCGGCCGGTTCCCTCGGCGAGCGGCTCCGGGTGCCTTCCCGGTTCCCGTACCGCACCATCGCGATGGGAACCATAGGCAGCACGCTGCTGATGCTGGCGGCGCTCGGCGCCGGCGGCACTCTCGTCCGTGACCCGATATTGGGGCACGGACCGCTGTCGTGGATCCGCTACGGCCACGGCCGCATCCTCGCCAACGTGGTGCTCTACACGGGCTTCGCGCTGATCATCTGGGCGTGGGTCCGGTTGGGTCGCTACGCGCTCGCGGGCCGGATCGGCAGCCGCCCGATCGTCATCGCCGCCGCCTGCTGGATGGCGCCGCTGCTGGTCTCGCCGCCGCTGTTCACCCGCGACGTCTTCTCCTACCTCGCGCAGGGCGCGCAGCTGCTCAACGGCCTCGATCCGTACGCCAACGGCCCGGCCGAGCTGGCCGTGCTGCCGGACGTCGTGCAGAACGTCCACCCACTGTGGCAGACCACGCCCGCGCCGTACGGCCCGCTGTTCCTGCTGGTCGCCAAGGGGATCGTCTCGGTCACCGGCAACGACATGATCGCCGGGGTCATCGCGACCCGGCTGGTCCTGATGCTCGGCCTGGTCGGGATGCTGTGGTCGCTGCCGCGGCTGGTCAAGCACCTCGGCGGCAAGCTCCCGATCACGCTGTGGCTCGCCATCGCCAGCCCGATGACGGTGATCCACCTCGTCGGCGGACCGCACAACGACCTGCTGATGCTGGGCTTCCTCACCGTCGGCGTGCTGGCCGCGCTGGAGCGCAAGCATGTCGTCGCGATCGTCCTGGTCACCATCGGCATGCTGATCAAACCCACTGCGGCGTGGGCGCTGCCGTTCCTGGTCTGGGTGTGGGCGAACCACCTGCCCGGCGACCGGAAGGTGGTCAACTTCTTCCGCGCGGGCGCCGCGTCGGTCGGGATCTTCCTGCCGGTGTTCGTCGCGGGCACCTGGCTGTCGCTCGGCTCGGTCAACCTCGGCTGGCTGACCGGTCTCAAGGCGCCGACCTTGATCGCGAACTGGATGAACTTCCCGACGGGGATCGGTGAGATCTTCTACTCGCTGGTGAACCTGGTGATCGACGTCGAGGTCTCGCCGTTCGTCACGGTGTTCCGCGCGATCGCGATGGTCGGCCTGTTCGTCTTCGCCGGCTGGCAGTGGTGGCTCGCTCGCGACGGCGGCTACCCGGCGATCCACCGGATGGCGATCGTCCTCCTGGCCGGTGCGATCGTCCCGCCGCCTTCGTTGCCGTGGTACCTGACCTGGGGTTTCGTCGTTCTGTCCGCGTTCGAATGGCGCCGTCGGAACCTCGCGGTCGTCGTCGCGGTGTCGGTGTTCGTGACGCTGGTCTACTACCCGACGGGGGAGCAGGCCCTGTACGACTGGTGGTTCATGGCCGGCGTCGTCGCCGCGAGCGTGTATGCGGCCGCTTCGCTGCTGCGGCCGGACCCGCTGGGGATCGTCGCCGCTTGGCGGGGGAAGCCGGTGGAGCAGTTCCTGCCCGCCGAAGCTCCTCGCTCCTCTTGAGTTTCAGTACATGAAGGCCCCCTTCCTTGCGTCTAGCGCAAGGAAGGGGG
>NZ_JBHVKW010000120.1:0-23717 GCF_042797905.1 Amycolatopsis sp. NPDC057786 | reverse complement strand
AAAGCCATTTTGGTTAATTTTGTTTTCTTTAATGTGGTTTCCGCGACACCCTCAAGCCTGCGACCACGCCCCAGGCACGCGAGAACGGAAGTGTCAGCCGGCGATATCCGCCCGTGCGATCACCTTCGTGATCCGCGCCCGCACCAAAGACTCCTCCGGGACCGCGTTCCGCTTGCCGTAGGCCTCCGCCTTGTCCTCGCCCATGTACCGCCCGCCGAGCCTGGTCGCCCACTCGAGCATCTCGTCGAGGTCGGAGTGCAACACGGCTTCGGCGGTGAACTGCACGTACGAGTACGGCGGCTTCTGGTCGTCGACGGCCAGCGAAAGCCGCGGATCGCGCCGCAGCGCCTTCCCCTTGAGGGTGTCCGTGCCGGTGGTGAAGATCAGTTCGTCACCGTCCGGCCCCTCGTTCAGCAGGAACCACACCGGCGTCACGATCGGCGCCCCGTTGGCGCGGACCAGACCGAGCATGCCCGTCCGCGTGCCCTCGCTCGCGAACTTCCACCATTCTTCCCGGCTCATTTCACGCATGAACCAGACGCTACCGCCGCCCGGAGCGCCGGGCAGCCCGGTCACCCGTGCGGGGTGCGAGGGGCGGCGACTAGCCTGGCCTGCTGTGCGAGACGACGAGCTGACCGGGATGGGGCTGGCCGACGAGGGGCTGACCCGCCGCCTCAAGGCGCTGGCCTGCACCGCGCCCTTGCACGACCTCGACGCGCGCAAGGCGAAGCTGGACTGGGCGGACGCCACGATCTACCAGATGGCCGAGATCGCCCTGCACACGATCGACCAGGTCACCGTCTCGATGGACTTCGACACCGGCGCCGACCACGAACAGGTGATCGCGCGGCTACTGCCGTTCGTGGCGCTCCAGGCGCCCGGCCGGACGCCCGACGAGCACGCCAAGGTCGCCCGGTGGGTCCTCGACAACCTGATCAACGTCGGCACCACCGATCGCGGTTTCCGCCGCGTCTACGGCTCCATCGGCCCCGGCGGCGGTTACCAGCGCCGCCAGTTCGACTTCAAGCTGCTCGTCGAGCTGGCCGCGCCCGACGGCGAGGTCTACCTGCGCGCCACCGACGAGGCGATCAACGTGCTCGTCGGCGCGCTGGACACCGACGTCGAGTCGGCCCAGATCGCGGCCGAGGTCAAACTGGAGAACCTGATCAACCGCGGCCGCCTCGCCGACGCGAAGCTCGCGGCGGAACAGGCCCGCTACCGGACGGTCCAGTACGGCGAGACGTTGCGCGCCAAGCTCGACGCCACCCGGCGTGACGTGCGCGCGGTCGACTGGGAGCGCGAGGTCCCGGACCTGCTGGATCAGGCGCTGTCCCATATCGAGTCCCGCTTCCGCGCCGAGAACGCGATCCTCAAGAACATCACCGCGTCGAGGGACGAGACCGAGGACCTCGACCGCAAACGCCGCGCGGCCGAGCTCGTCGACATCGTCAGTGACTGCATCCGCCGCCACACCCGGCTCCAGTCACGGCTGGCCGACGCGGGCGCGGTGTTCCGCGCCGAACAGGACCGTCAGCAGTTCTCCGGGCCGCCGCAGCGCGCGACGATCGACCTGTTCGGCCAGCTCCTGATGCCGACGCTGGGCCTGCCGATCGCCGAAGCCGTCGCGCCCGCCGAATCGTTCTTCCACGCCGGCGCCGGGATCTCGCCGCCGACCGTGCCGTCGTTGTCGTCGCTGGTGTCGCTGCTGCTGCGGCCCGCCCCCGAACGCGACCAGCTCGTCGGTGAGATCCCCGAACCCGAACTCATGCCCGCCGAGGTCACCGACCGGTTCGGCGACGAGCAGTGGCGTCTCGCCGACGACCTGCTCGACCTGCCGGAGGTGCCGCGGCGGCTGTCCGGGCTGGTCGAAGAAGCCCGCCGGATCGATCCCGCGCTCCCGGCCCTGGTCGCCCTGCGGGCGGTGCACGCCTACAGTCCCGAGGTCGGCGCGGCGCTCCGGCAGGGGGAGCGCCAGGTGCTGCTGGCCGTCGACGACGGCACGCTGCTCGAAGATCCCGAGTTCGGCGGAGCGGATCTGCTGCTTTCGTCGGCCACGGTCGATCGCCACGAAGAAGAGGAGGAGGTCGCGTGACGACAACCGGGGACGTCGAATCCGCGGCCAGGCTGGTTTCCTTCGGCATGCGCCCGAAGCAGTTGCCGTCGCGGGACGTCGTGTACGGCGATCTCGTCCGGCGCTACGGCGAGGACAGGGCGTTCAAACAGCTCACGCACGCGGTCGCGGCCGGGCTCGGGCTGATGGTGCTGGAGGTCAACCTCCAGGCCGGTGCCGTGCTGGCGGCGACCGACGAGTCCGTTTTCGAGATCAAGATGGACAGCTACGCGCGGCAGAGCAAGATCCGCGAACGCCGCGAGACCGAAAAGGTCCTGCACGGGCTCGTCCACCTCGCGACCGCCGCGCTCGGCTACCCGCGCCCCGACGATCTCGCCAACGACACCTACATCGGCCGCGTCAGCGTCGAGCAGGTGGACGCGATGGTGCGGGAGGCCTGCCGGATCCTCGACGAGCGCGCGGCGGAAGCCGAGGCGAACAACGACCCGCTGGCCGACGCGCCCGAACTCGAACAGGCCTGGCGCGCCTACGCCCGGCGTCCCGCGGCGGCGGCGACCAAGGACGGAAGGCTGGCGTCGGACACCACGCGCGGCATGGTCGCGCGCGCCCTGCGTTTCCTCGCCGATCAAGGGTTTCTCGTGCAGGTCAGCGGAGAACAGGGCGGGACCTACCGGACCACACCGCGTTATCAGGTGCAGGTGCGCGAACTCGCGGCCGACGCGGCCTTCGACGATCTGCTGGAACTGAACGTGGTCTCGGTCGCCAACGGCGGCGGGACGCTGCGCGCTGCCGCGTCGGACACGCTCTAGAGGGGACGAGATGTACGAGCTTTCGCGGGTTCGCCTGCACTCGGTGGGCCCGGCGGGCGCGCGATACCAGGACGTCGTGCTGGACTTCAGCGGCGTCGGCGCGGCCATCACCGCCCCCAAACAGGACGCGCTGTTCAGCGCCGGGATCCACCTCGCGGGGGAGGGGCCGCCGCGGCGCCCGTCGCCGGCGAGCGTGCTGTTCCTGGAGAACGGCGGTGGCAAATCCGTCCTGATCAAGCTGATCTTCTCGGTCATGCTGCCCGGCCGCCGCCAGGTCGTCGGCACGACGAACACCAAGGTGCTGGAGAAGTTCGTCGCCGCCAAGGACGTCTCGCATGTCGTGCTGGAGTGGCTGCAGGTCGAGACCGGTCACCGGGTGATCACCGGCAAGGTGTCGGAATGGCGCGGGCACGTGGTGTCGGCGGATTCGGAGAACCTCGTCGATTCCTGGTACTGCTTCCGGCCGACGCCCTCGCTCGATCTGGACTCGCTGCCGCTGACGTCGGACGGCAGGCTGCTGACGATGTCCGGTTTCCACGACCAGCTCGACAAGGTGCACGGCGGCGAGCCGGAACTGGAGCTGTTCTGGACCCGGCGTCATCACGAATGGACGTCCCGGCTCGACGGACTCGGCCTCGACACCGAGCTCTTCCGGTACCAGCGTGCGATGAACGCCGGTGAGGGCGAGGCAGCGGACGCCTTCGCGTTCAGCACCGACGAGGCGTTCGTCGAGTTCCTGCTGCGAGCGGTGCTTTCGGAGGAGGAGCCGAAGGATCTCGCCGAGGTCGTCGCGACGTACGCACACAACCTTGCCCAGCGCGGGGAGCTGTTGTCGGAGCGCGATTTCGTCGCAGGGGCGCTCGATCTGCTCACACCGCTGGCGGAGGAGGAAGGCGTCGCCGCCGCGTCACGGAAGCTCGCCGACGCGGCCCGCGCCGAGATGCGGACGCTGGCCGGGCAGGTCGCCGCGCGCGACAAGCTCGAGAACGAGCGGCTGAGCGGGCTCGAACAGCACGTCGACGAGGTGAAGTCCGCGGAGAAACTGGCCGAGGGCGACCACCGCCGTCTCACCGCCGGGGTCACCGAACTCCGCCGCCTGGTCGGGAAACTGCGGCTCGAGGAGGCACAGGAGAGCAAGAAGCGGATCGACGGCGAACTGGCCGAGGCCAAGACCGCCGCCGAGGCCTGGCGTGAATGCGCCACCGTGCTCAACCACCTCAACGCCTCCCGCAAGGCCCGCGATTTCCGGGAACTGGTGGGGAATCGCGAGCAGAAGGCGCAACCCGCGCTGCAGGCGCGCAACGCCGCCGCGGGCGCGCTGGCACGGGGGCTGCTGGCGCTGGCCAAGACCGCCACCGAGCAGGCGTCGAAGGCCGAGGCCCATGTCGGCGCCCTGCGCGCCGAGGCGGAGAAGGCTCAGGCGGAACGCGACGAGTCGGCGAACCTCGCGGCCTCGCGCCGGGCGGAGGCCCGAGGGCTGGGAGCGCGGATCGCCGAAATCCGTGAGGAGATCGCGGAAACCGTTCGATCCGGCGCGCTGAAGGCCGGTGTCGACGTCGCCGAAGCGGCGCGTGCGGCCAGGGCCGAGGCCGAAGAGACCGCCGCCGAACTCGTCCGGCGTGAACAGGAACTCGAACGCGTCGCGGAGGATCTGCGGTCCGCGCAGGCCACCGTCAACGACGCGCACCGGCTCGCTGGGTCCACAAAGGACAGGCTCGAACGCGCGGCCGACGAACTTGACCGGGCCAACCGGCGCACCGACGCGCTCGCTGTCGAGCCCCGGCTGAGTGAACTCCTCGGCGCGGACGACGTCAGCCTGGAGACTGATCTCCCGGTGTTGCTGGAGCGTCTTCGCGAGGCGGGTTCGGCGGCGGAAAAGGAACAGACCGCGCTGCGGATGGAGGAATCCGTCGACGAACGCGCACTGAACGCGCTCGGCTCGGGCGGCCTCCTACCCGCCACCGAAGAGGTCCAGGCCGCTTTGGACGCGCTGGAAGCCGCCGGGATGAACGCGTGGTCCGGCTGGCGTTATCTGTCTACCTTGGACAAGAAGCGACGGGCGGCGGTGCTGGCCCGCGCGCCCCAGCTGGTTTCGGGGATCCTGCTCAACGAACCGGATCAGGTCCGGCGCGCCGAAAAGGTCCTGGCGGAGCGGCGTTTGCTGCCCACCACGATCATCCCGGTCGCCACGACCGAGGCCACCACGACCGACCGCCTGCCGGACGAGGCCGGGATCGCTTTCCTCGTGCCGCCCAACCCGGCGATGTACGACGAAGAGGCCGCCGACGCCGAGCGCGAGGCCATCGCGCTCCGGCACGCGGAACGTCAGCGACGGCTGGAAGCGCTGACGACGTCGCTGGCCGACGACAGCGCCCTTTCGTGGAAGCTCAAGACCTGGCGTGAGGACTACCCGCCCGGCAGCATCGCGACACTGGCCGAGCAGCTCCAGACCGCGCGCACCGCGCACGAAACCGCGCAGACCGCGTTGGAGCAGGCGGAGAAGGAGTTCCAGCGCCTCGGCGAGAAGGCGGCCGGGCTCCGGGAACGGGTCCCCGAACTGCGCGCGGCTTCGGCAGAGGCGGGGGAGCGGGCCCGCGGACTCGAAACCCTCGCCGCGCGCGCCGCGAAGATTCCCGAGTGGACGGACGACGTCGAACGCGCGACCGAAACCGCCGAACGGGCGGAGGCGACGGCGGCCGAAGCCGCGGTGAAGGCGTCCCGGCTGCGTGAGCAGGCGAGCGAGGAGCAGCGCACCGCCGACGGGCACCGGCGCACGGCGACGACCGCGAAGGCGGAACTGGCCGAGGTGCCGGGATCGAGTGACGTCACCGAAAACGACCCCGTGCCCACCGAACCGGTGGACGCGTTGCGGCGTACTTTCGCGTCGGCTTCCGAGGCGTACGCGAAGGTGGAGGTCGGCAGCGATCTCCGTGCCGAACTCGACCAGGCCGAGAGTGTCGAGGCCTCGGCGCGGGCGGCCGTGGAGGCGCTGGACGACGCTGTCCGCGAGCGGGCATCGGCGTTGCTGGAGACGCCGGACGGCTCCGACGCTTCGGCACGGGCGGCGGCGCAGGCGCGGGCGAACCGCGCGGTCGCGGTCCTGGAGGAAGAGCGCACCGAGATCGTCGGGCTCGTCGCGACCCGCAAGGCGGAACTGAACCAGGTGCCGGAACAGCCGTCCGCGATCGCTTCCGACGCGCGGCCGAAGGACATCGAGCACGGCCTGGAGCTGATCGACGAGGCGAGTCTCGAAGTGTCAGCCGCCGCGCGGAAATGGGAGGAACTGCAGGAGCGTCGCGCCGCTGCCGAAGCGACGCTGGAGTCGGCGAAAGCCTCCGCGTCCGGCTTCGGCCTGCTGGCCGAATCCATGGCGCACCTTCTGTCCAAAGAGGACGAAGTGGCGGCCTTCGAGGGCGATGTCGAATCCGCGCGCGCCAAACACTCCCGCCTCAACACCTCGCTCACCGAGGCGCAGGACGCCGCCGACGCGGGTGACCGCCGGGTGCGGGCCGCGGCAGACCAGCTGGCGCAGTACGCCACGGACAAGCGGTTCGAGAAGCTCAGCACGCCGGTGCGGCAGCAGGTGATCTCGGTCCGCCGCGATCAGCTGCCCGCCCACGCCGCGGAATGGGCGGAGGCGCTGCGGCCCCGGCTGCGTACGCTCACCGACGATCTCGCCCAGATCGACCGGCACCGCGGCGGCATCATCACCCGCCTCCAGGGCATGGTCGACGGTGCGCTGCGCACTCTCCGTGCGGCGCAACGGGTTTCGCGGCTGCCGGACGGTCTCGGCGACTGGTCGGGCCAGGAGTTCCTGCGGATCCGCTTCACCGAACTCGAAGAGAACGTGCTCGCCGAGAAACTGGGCGAGGTCGTCGACGAGGCAGCGGTGGGGAAGACCTCCGACGGCCGGGATGTCAAGCGGGACGGGCTTTCGCTCGTGCTGCGCGGAGTGCAGGCCGCCGCTCCCAAGGGTTTCCGGGTCGACATGCTGAAGCCGGACTCCGTGCTGCGGACCGAGCGGCAGCGTGTCTCCGAGATCAGGGACGTGTTCTCCGGCGGGCAGCAGCTGACCGCGGCGATCATCCTGTACTGCACCTTGGCGGCGCTGCGGGCGAACAACCGCGGCAAGGCCCGCAACCGGCATTCCGGCGTGCTGTTCCTCGACAACCCGATCGGCCGCGCGTCGGCGGGTTACCTGCTGGAACTGCAGCGCGCGGTCGCGGAGGCGCTGGGCGTCCAGCTGATCTACACCACCGGTCTGTTCGACGCCGGCGCGCTGAGCGAGTTCCCGCTGATCGTGCGGTTGCGCAACGACGCGGACCTGCGGGCGGGGCGCAAATACCTGTCCGTCGACGCGACGATCCGGAACGCGACCGACGAACTCGGTGAGCCGGACGGCGTCGCGCGGCTCTCGGCGACTCGACTGTTCACACGACCGGCGGATGAGCCGGAGACCGAGGAGGAGACCGCCTAGGTGGCACATGGTGGCACACTGGGGCACATGAGCGCTATAGTGTGCTCATGAGCGTTCAGCACGAGATCTCTCAGCGTGATCTCCGGAACCGGTCCGGCGAGATCATGGACGCGGTCGAGCACGGTGAGTCCTTCACCGTGACCCGCAGTGGTTCGCCCATCGCCCAGCTGGTCCCGCTGTGTCGACGGCACGCCGTTTCCCGTGACCAGTTCGCCATCGGCTCGGCGAACGCTCCGCTCATCGACCCGGACAGGTTCCGCGCGGACCTCGACGAGGCCTTCGAAGGGGAGGCGGACGATCCCTATGGCCGCTGAGGTCCACGGCCTGCTCGACACCAACATCCTCATTCTCCGGCGGTCGATCGATCACGCCCAGCTACCGGATCTGATGTCGATCAGCACGATCACGCTCGCCGAGCTTTCGGCGGGTCCGCATTACGCCGCTGACCCCGCCGAACGCGCCCGGCGCACGGATCTACTGCAACGGGTGGAATCGGAATTCGATCCACTGCCGTTCGGCACCGAGGCGGCCCGCATCTTCGGCCGGGTGTCGGCGTCCGTGCTCGCGATGGGCAGGACGCCCCGGCGCCGGGTGGCCGACCTGATGATCGCCAGTGTGGCCATCGCGCACCGGATGCCGTTGTACACCACCAACCCGCAGGATTTCGAAGGCCTGAAGGATCTTCTCGACGTCGTTCCGGTCACCCGGCCGGCGTGATGCCTTCCCGAGCCGAGGCCCGGTACTGCCCAGGAGCCTGACAACGAGCGCGGCGGAAAGCCCGGCTGAACGCGTACACCGACGTGTAGCCGACCGAGCGGGCGATGGTGTCCACCGTGTCGCCGGTGTCGCGCAGCCGGACGGCGGCCAGGTCCATCCGCCACTGGGTCAGGTACTCGCCGGGCGTCCGGCCGGTGGTCTCGCGGAAGCGGCGGGTCAGCGTGCTGCGCGAGGTCGCGAGTTCCGCCGAGAGCAGGTCGGTGGTCCAGGGTTTCGCCGGGTCCTCGTGGATCTTCGCCAGCGCCACGCTGATCAGCGGGTCGCCGAGGACACCGAGCCAGGTTCCCCGCGCCTCGGCCGGTTTCTCGGTCCGCCACGCGCGCAGCAACTGGACCAGGAGGATGTCGACGAGCCGGTTGAGGACGAACTCGGTGGCGATCTGCGGGGAGGCCAGTTCCCGCGACAACAGCCGGACGGTGTCGTCCAGCCCGCCGCCGACATGGTTCGCGCGGATGTGCACCAGTTCCGGCAGGGTGGCCAGCACCTGGGTGGACACCGCCGGGTCGTAGTCGTAGGACGCGCCGAGGACGTGGGTGTCCACCTCGCCGGCACCGAGGCGCAACACGCCGCCGCAGGCCCGCGCCTTCTCCGCCGCCGTGCACAGGTTGGGAATGATCGCGACGTCCGGAGCGCTGCGCAGAGTGTGCTCCGGGCCGTTCGGCAGCAGGACGACGTCGCCGGGCATGAGCTGCCGCGGCGGATGCCCGGCGAGTTCCAGCCAGGCCGTGCCGCAGGTGATGGCGTAGAAGGCGGCGCGGGAGATGCCGTGCCAGAGGATGCCCCACGGCCCGGACGCCTCGATCCGCGCTCCGGCGGTGCCACGGACGCCGCCCACGGCGAGCGCTTCGGCCAATAGGTCCATGCCGCCGAGTATAGTGCGACAAACGGATATGTTCATGGCGTCTTCAGGCATAGATGCGGTCACTGAGTGCGTCATACGATCGAGGTCATGACTGACACGTTCGACTTCGACCAGATCAACCGCACCGTGATCGCCGAGTTCCGCGAGACCGGCGGCAAGGCGGGTGGCATGTTCGAGGGCTACCCGCTCGTCCTCGTCCACCACACCGGCGCGAAGTCCGGCACCCAGCGGATCGCGCCGCTCGTCCCGCTTCTCGAAGGCGACCGGATCTTCATCTTCGCGAGCAAGGGCGGCTCCGACGACAACCCGGCGTGGTTCCACAACCTGGTGGCCAACCCGGACACGAAGGTCGAACTCGGCACCGAGACCTTCCCGGTCCGCGCGCGGTTGCTCGAAGGCGCGGAGCGCGACGAGGTCTACGCCAGGCAGTCCGCCGTCATGCCGCAGTTCGCCGAGTACCAGAGCAAGACCAGCCGCGTCATCCCGGTCTTCGAGCTGGAGCGGGTCTAGCCCGTCGTGAGTGGTTCTATGTACATGAAGGACCCCTTCCTGTACATAGGCGCAAGGAAGGGGTCCTTCATGTACTTGGCAAGGTGTGAAGGTCGAGTTTCTGCGCTGAGCCGAGGGAAGGGGTCCTTCACGCGCGGTCGCTGTGACTGCTGGTGTCTGTGGGGCGCAGGTGGCGATTGCCGAGGCCGCCGCGGACTCGCCTACTACCCAGAGTCGCAGCTCCATCGGTTCCGAGACAGCACAGGACGCGGTTGACGAGGTTCTCGATCCTGTGGGCGGTGCTCCCAATGTGGCATCGGAGACGCTCAGTGTCCCCATGCCACATTGGGGGCACTCGACCGCCGACCACTGGTAGGTGAACAAAGCCGGATCCGCCAAGGAGGTCTTCGCGGACAGGGCACCGGGGAGCCATCTGGCCGGGTCGAGACAACCTGAGTCACGACGACGGAGGAACGGCCATACCGCGCAGGTTGAACTGGACGCCGAACCGTTCCGCCAGTCCGGGTACGGTGATTTCGGTGATCAGGTTCCCGGTGACGCGATCGAGCCGCTTGATCTTGACGGGGGTCTTGCCATCGAACCTCTCCTGGACCAGGTTTATCGACCGGTCCGTGAAGACCGCCTGGCTGGACGAATCGCTGTCCGAGGTGAACCCGGTGTCGAACCGCGGCGCGGTGACGCCGGAGGCGATCCCGGTACTCATGATCCGGCCGTCGGCGGCGAGCCATTCGAGGCGGCCTTCCCGCACGGCCTTGGCGTCGTACGTCTTCTGGGAGAACGTCTCGGGGTCGACCAGTCTCTCGGTGATGGGGCGTCCCTCGGCGTCGACGAGGGGCTGTTCGGTGTACTTACCGGTGCCGGTGTTCCACGAAACGATGGTCATCCGGGGCTTGCCATCGGCGTCGGTGTAATCGGAAAGGAACGTGATGACACCGTCGTGACAGGGCACGTGACGATTGTGGTCTCCCGCGTCGAAGACTCCTCGCCAGGCGAGGACCTTTTCCTTTCCTTCGGTCGCCGGATAAAGCTGGGAAAGCAGTTCCGGCTGCGCACTGGGATCGACCTTCGAGCGCAGGCCGGGAATCTTGGCCGAATCCGCGGAATGAGCGCCGCCGTCGGTGGCGATTCCATTGAGGACACCGCCGCACAACGCGTTCATGAAGTAGTTTCCTTCGACCCGGTAGAGCCGGGAACCGGTCGAAGTGGTGACGGCAACCTGATTGGTGTAGCCGGATTCGGAGAAACCTTCGTTGTAGACTGCGAGGAATCCCTTGTCGCCGGGCAAGGCGAAGGCCGACTGCTGGTGCCCTGCTTTTTTGTTCTCGAAGCTGACCAGGCGATCCTTGCCGAGGATGTAGTCGCGAGTTTCGTCGCTGAAGAACAGCCCGGTCTCCGACCACGCGATATGCGACTCGGTCATGCCGCCGGTCTCGATCAGCCGTGTGCCGCCGTCCGCCCGCACGAGGACCAGATAGCCGGGCCGCCGCTTTTCCGGCGGGTTGTCGACGGAGGTGTCCGGGCTGAGATAGAACGCGACGACGGTTTCGCCGAGTTGCACCACATCGGGATCGGCGATGGTCATCTCCGCTCCGTCGTCCGGCGAAGCGCAGGCCGTCACGAGCAGGAGCGCGCAGGCAGCGAGCGCGACGAGTCGGGGGAGGCGCACCGGGCCGGATCCTCTCAGGCGGTGGGCGGTGCGGCCCGCACCCGGCGGGCCGCACCTTTCACTGGATGTCGTCACTTGATGGTCGCGTAGACCACGGTGCTCTTGTGATCCTTGATGTTGTCGGGGTAGACGCCCGGCCCGCCGTTGCTGTCCAAGTCCACCTTGGCGCCGTGCTTGTAGGCCTTCCACACCAGCTCGGAGCAGTTCAGCTTGCCGTTGCTGTTGTCCTTGTTGTCGGCGAAGTTCGTGTCGTAGGACAGGCCGCGGAACTTGTTGTAGGCGTGGTCGGCCGCCTTGTTGCGGGTTGATTGCTTGACGTCGACGTACATTTTGTAGATGGGTCCGCACTTCTTCAGCGTGGACGCCGTGACGGACTTGCTCTTCTGACCCGAGCCGGGCGCTTCCACGATCGTCTTCGTCGTGTAGTAGATGCCGACGTGGTTGTGCTTGAACACGGCGGTCTTGGCGTAGGAGTGGAAGATATCTCCCTTGTTCCGCGCGTTTCCGACCGTCTTCTTCGTCTTGCAGGCGCCGTCGTCGGAGGAGGCGATGCCGATCTCGCTCGGCGCGGCCGTTTCCGTGGCCTGGGCGGGCGCGGCGAGCAGGCCGAACATCGCCGTTCCCGCCATTGCCGCGGTCGCGGCGGACGAGATGATGATTCTCCCGATCTTGGACATGGATTTTCCCCACTCTTTCAACCAGAGGACAGCGGTACCAGCCGAATCGCGCGTTCGCGCGGAATTGCGGGCCGCGGTCTGTTGACAGAGATGAAAGTAGCGGGATCGAAGAGACGCGGGAGTCCGGTGAACGCCCGACAGCCCGGTCGATCAGTTCGAGGTGACGAGGTAACCGATCACCGCGGCCTCCAGCACGATGAACAGCACCACGATCACCACCAGTCCCAGGTTGAGTTCCCGGCGTGGACGGTCGGGATCGGTCACCGTAGGTCGCTCCTTCTGTGCGCTCAGTGTTCGGCGGTGGCTGACATCGGTACTTTTCCACCAGAAGTATCGGTATCCCGTACAGACCCCGACAAGTCCCCGGTAACCTCCCGCGCATGGCGGGTTCGGAAGACTCTCGGAGGTTGATCGGATGGACCGGCGAGCGGTGTGTGCCGTGGGCCGGGGACGTCCAGATGATCTACGAGCACTACCACCGGTACGCGCTCGCAGCCCGATTCGTCGGCGGCAAGCGCGTACTCGACCTCGCCAGCGGTGAAGGTTACGGCGCGGCGCTGCTGGCCACGACCGCCGCCGAGGTCGTCGGGGTCGACATCGACGAGTCGGCCGTCGAACACGCGCGAACCACTTACGCGGAGCGGAAGAACCTCAGCTTCGCCCAGGGGTCGATCATCGACCAGGGACTGCTTTCCGACGCCGGCCGCTTCGATGTGATCACCTGCTTCGAAGCCATCGAGCACGTCGTCGAACACGACGATCTGATGAGCCTGGTTCGCGTCCGGCTCGCCCCCGGCGGGGTCTTCCTCGGCAGCACCCCGGACATCCGGGTCTACCGCCACGAACACGGCAACGACAATCCCTTCCACGTCAAGGAATTGACCGAGGAGGAGTTCCGCGCACTCCTCGGCGGCCATTTCGGGAACGTGGCCGTGCTGCGACAGAACATCGCGGTGGGTTCGCTGCTGGCCGCCGACCCCGGCGAGCCGCACGCGACGGGACCGGCGCTGAACCAGAGCCTCACTCGGAACGGCGAGGACGGCTGGACGGTCACCGACGGCAGCCCGTATACGTACCTCATCGGGATCGCCTCCGACGGCCCGCTGGACGCCGTCCCGGCCGTCGGTACCCTGCTCGACCCTCAGCTCTCGCTGCTGGGAGCCATGAGGGAACAAGGAGCATCGAAGCACGCCGGGGCGGAGGAGGAGCTGGCCCGGCTGCGGGAGGAACGCGACCGGCTCACGGCCGAGGTCGCCGAACTCCGGCGGGAGGCCGAACTGGACGCGGCGCGGCTGGCGTGGCGGACCGAGACCGCCGAGCGGTACAGCGCCGAGGTGGCCCGGCTCGCCGCGGAGAACGCGGCACTGAGCGACGGGCATTCGGCCACGGTGAACCGGCTGGTCAAGAAGTACCGGGGTGCCATCGAGAAGTACGCGCCGAGGGGCAGCACGGTCCGGAGCGCCTACGAGCGCGCGCTCGGGCGCACCGACGTGGTCCCGCAGGAGGGGCACGGCCTCGAACCGGTGGCCGTGACCACCAGTACCGAACCGCTGGTCAGCGTCGTCATTCCGGTCCACGGCAAATGGGACTACACACGGCAGTGCCTGGCGTCGATCGAGGAAGGGCGCCCGCGGGTGCCGTTCGAAGTCATCGTCGTCGACGACGACTCGCCAGACGCGTCCGCGCGGGTGCTCGCCGAATGTCCCGGTGTACGGCTGGTCCGCACCGGGACCAACGTCGGTTTCCTGAAGGCCGCCAACCTCGGCGCCGCCGAAGCCCGTGGCGAACTGCTGGTCCTGCTGAACAATGACACCGAGCCGAAGCCCGGCTGGCTCGACTCGCTCGCCGAGGCGGTCTATCGCGACGACCGGATCGGCCTGGCGGGTGCGAAACTCGTCTACCCGGACGGCACCCTGCAGGAATGCGGCGGGATCGTGTGGGCGGACGCCGGCGCGGCGAACTACGGCCACGGTGACGACCCGGACGACGCCCGCTACGCGTCGGTCCGCGACGTCGACTACTGCTCCGGCGCGGCGATCATGATCCGCCGCGAACTCTTCGAGCAGCTCGGCCGGTTCGACGAGCGTTACGCGCCCGCGTACTACGAGGACACCGATCTGGCGTTCGCGGTGCGCGCCGCCGGTTTCCGGACCGTGGTCGAACCGGCCGCGGTCGTGGTGCACCACGAGGGTGTCTCGAACGGCACGGATCCGAACTCGGGACACAAACGTTTCCAGGAGACCAACCGGCTGGTGTTCGCCGAGAAGTGGGCGGAGACGCTGACCGGGCAGATCGCCGGGCCGAGCCCGGCGGGGCTGTGGCTCGGGCGGCAGCGGATGCCGGGGAAAGCCCCTCGTGACACCGGCATCGTGCTGATCGCCGATCTACAGGTACCCGCACCGGACAAGGATTCCGGCTCGGTCCGGATGCGCAGGCTCGTGGACGAGTTGCTCGCGCTCGGGCAGCGGGTGGTGTTCTGCCCGATGGACGACGTCCAGCCGCCGGAATACACCGAAGACCTCAGGCGCGCCGGGGTCACCGTTCTGCTCGAACCGGCCGACCGCGAGAAGTTCCTCGAAGAGGCCGGCAGCGCCTTGAGTCTGGTACTGCTGTCCCGGCCGACGGTCGCTTGGCATATGGCCGAGCGAATCCAGATCTGCGCGCCACAGGCGGTTCTGGCCTACGACACCGTCGATCTGCACTTCGTCCGGCTCGGCAGGGAAGCCGATCTCGTCGAGCGGATCGGCGATCCGGCGATCGCGGTGATGCTGCGGCGGCGTGCCGAGCTGTACCGCGAACTGGAATTGGCACTGGTCCGGTCCGCCGACCGCACCCTGGTGGTGTCCGAGGCGGAACGGGACCTGCTCGCCAAGCTGGTGCCGTCGGCCAAGGTCGACGTGCTGTCCAATGTGCACCCCTTCAGCAGCGAACCCACCAGCCCCGAGGGACGGGCGGGCGCGATGTTCGTCGGCAGCTTCGAACACGGCCCGAACCGGGACGCCGCGTTCTGGCTGGCCGGTGAGATCTGGCCCGCCGTGCGGCGGAAATACCCGTCGGCCGAGCTCCAGCTCGTCGGCGCCGATCCCACCGGCGACATCCACGCGCTGGCCGGTGACGGTGTCGTCGTCCGAGGCTGGGTCGCCGACCTCGAACCGGATTACGCCGCCACGCGGATGGCCTTGGCGCCGCTGCGGTTCGGCTCGGGCGTCAAGGGAAAAGTGGGCGAGAGCCTCGCCTTCGGGGTGCCGGTGGTCGGTACCCCGCTGGCCTTCGAAGGTATGCGGCTGCGCGACGGCGAGGAGGTGCTGACCGGTGAGACGGCCGAAGAGATCGCCGGGAAGATCGTCACCCTGCTCACCGACGACGCGTTGTGGCAACGGCTTTCGGAGTCGGGCCGGGTCGCCGTCGCGGACCAGTTCGGGCCGGCGGTGGCCCGCGCGACCCTGAGCGGGCTGCTCGCCCCGGTGGTCCATGAGTAGCCCTGGCGCGAAGACGTACGCGAAACCGGACACCGGTTTCGCCTGGCTGCGGATGTTCGGGGCGATCCTGGTCGTCTTCGAGCACTGTTTCCCGATCATCGAGCCGAGCCGGATCACCAGCCTGCCGTCGAGCTGGAACATCTCGCTGGGGTACTTCGCGCTCATGGCCTTCTTCGCCATGAGCGGCTACCAGATCGCGGACAGCTGGCGGCGTGACTCCTCGTGGTGGCGTTACCTGCTCAAGCGGGTGCTGCGGATCTGGCCACCGCTGCTGTTCGTGGTCATGGTGACGGCGTTCGTGATCGGGCCACTGGTGACGGTGCTCAGCCCGCGCGAGTACTGGGGAAATCCCGACACGTGGGGCTACGTCGTGCACAATGCGATGCTGTACCCGTTGCAGCATCTGCTGCCGGGGGTGTTCACCGAGAACCCGTACCCGTATTCCGCGAACGGTTCGATCTGGACGCTCCCGATGGAGACCACCGGATATCTGATCGTGCTCGTCGTCGGGCTGGTCGGCGGCCTCGCGCGCGGGCGGATCGTCCTGTTCCCGCTGCTGCTGGCGTTCATGGTGGCGGACGGGGTCATGGGGGCCTCGGTGGGCTTCCAGGGCGACGCGGGCACGTTGTTCAGCGTGCCGCTGGGATCGATGGTGGCGTTCCTGGTGGCGTTCGTCGTGGGCATGCTGCTGCACAGCTACCGGGACCTGATCCCGTTGCGCCCGGCCGTCGCGTACGTGCTGGTGGCGCTCTACCTGGTCGCGAACTTCACCCCGCCCCTCGAACCCGCGACGCGCTTCATCCTGCCCATCGCCGCGGGCTACGGCGCGATCACCTGGGCGTACCACTGGCCTCGCCGGCTCGACGGCTACGACCAGTGGGTCTATCCCAGCTACGGGATGTACGTGTGGGGAATGCCGGTGCAGCAGCTGTACACCCTCGCCGGGGTCCGTAATTCGTACCTGCTGATCGTGCTCGCGGTGCCCACCGCGTACGCCTGCGGGGTGGTGTCCTGGCGGCTGATCGAACGGCCGACCCAGAAGCTGCGGATCTACCTCCGGGTACCGGGCGAACCCCGGCCCGGCAAGGGAAGACCCGCGCCGCATCCGGACACCGAGATCACCCAGGTGATTCCGGCCGTCGCTCCCGTGCCGTCGCCTCACCCGCAGGCGCGGCGTCCGCGGGCCGCTCGCTTCGAGCCGCGGTCCGGGGCGCCGGTGCCGCCACTGGCCCACGGCCGGGAGCACCGGAACTGACGGCGGGCGTGCAGCCGCTCGTCGCCGACTCACTGCCCGCGTCGACCCAAGTACATGATGGCCCCCTTCCTTGCGCCTATGTACACGAAGGGGGCCATCACGTACTTCACCGTGGCCCTCACACACCGATCCGGGAGTTTTGTCGGGGGCCGGTGGTAGGAACGCTCCGTGACCCCCAAGATCGACGTCCGGCAGCGCCGCGCCCGCCTCGCGACGCGCCATCGCCTCACCACGCCCGCCGAGTCGGTGCACGCCGCCGCGGACGCGGTCGTCGCGCTGCACGCCACCGACCCGGCGTCGGTGCACCTGTCGGCGTGGGCGCGCGTCAAGGGCGACGGCGTCGCCGAGCTGGAAAGCGCGCTCTACGAGGAGCGCACGCTGATCCGGATGCTCGGCATGCGCCGCACGGTCTTCGTCCTCGGCCACGAGAACGCGGCGCTCGTGCAGGCCGCCTGTTCCGCCGACATCGCCAAGAAGCAGCGCCGCCTGCTCGAACAGCACCTCGGCACGCAGGGGCATCCGGAGAACGTGCCGGAGCCGGAGCGCTGGCTCGCCGAGGTCGAGGACGCGACCGAGCGCGCGCTGAAGGCCCGCGGTTCCGCCACGGCACAGCAGCTGTCCGAGGACGAGCCGCGCCTCAAACAGCAGCTGCTGATGGCGAAGGGCAAGCCGTACGAGGCGATCGCCAACGTCACCAGCCGTGTCCTGTTCCAGCTCGCGGTCGACGGCCGCATCGTGCGCGGCCGCCCGCGCGGCAGCTGGATCAGCAGCCAGTACTACTGGGCCCCGATGGCGGGCTGGCTGCCACAGGGCCTCGCCGAATGGGACGCAGACGCCGCCAGGGCCGAGCTCGCCCGGCGGTGGCTCTACGCCTACGGCCCCGCCCCGATCGCGGACCTCCGGTGGTGGACGGGCTGGACGGCGGGCCAGACGAAGAAGGCGCTCGCGGCGATCCAGCCGGCCGAGGTGGACCTCGACGGCGTTCCCGGCGTGGTCCTCGCCGACGATCTGGAGCCCGTCGAGGAGCCCGAACCGTGGGTCGCACTGCTCCCGTCCCTCGATCCGACGTCGATGGGCTGGATCGAACGCGACTGGTATCTCGGCCCGCACAAGGCGCCGCTGTTCGACGGCACCGGCAACATCGGGCCCACCGTCTGGGCCGACGGCCGCATCGTCGGCGGCTGGGCGCAGCGCCAGGACGGCGAGGTCGTCCACCACTTCCTGGAGGACGTCGGCGCGGAGGTCGAACGGGCCGTCGAAGCGGAGGCGAACCACCTGGCCGAGTGGTTCGGAGAGGTGCGAGTCACGCCACGGATGCGGACACCGTTGGAGCGACGGCTAGCACAGGGAAGCTGAGAGTTTCGACAAGACGGCCTGGTAGCGATGGTCTTAATCGATTCTTGACCTGACCCACCGAGTGGTGGAAGTCTCGTCAGGGCAAAGAGGGTCGCCCGAGCACGCACGCTAGGGTTGCGCCCGAGTAAAGGACGTCTTACCGGGGCGATCCCGGACGAGTCTCAAGGGAGTGGCAGCAGTGACGGTTCGCGTAGGTGTCAACGGCTTCGGCCGCATCGGCCGCAACTTCTTCCGGGCCGTGCAGGCCGCCGGTCACGACATCGAGGTGGTCGCGTTCAACGACCTCGGCGACGTCGCCACCATGGCCCACCTGCTCAAGTACGACTCCATCCTCGGCCGTTTCCCTGGCGAGGTCAGTGTCAGCGACGAAGGCATCGTCGTCGACGGCAAGACGATCAAGGCCCTCGCCGAGCGCGACCCGGCCAACCTGCCGTGGGGCGACCTCGGCGTGGACGTCGTCGTCGAGTCGACCGGTTTCTTCACCAACGGCGACGCCGCCAAGGCGCATATCGCCGGTGGCGCCAAGAAGGTCATCATCTCCGCGCCCGCCAAGGGCGAGGACCTGACCGTGGTGCTCGGCGTCAACGACGACAAGTACGACGGTTCGCAGACGATCATCTCGAACGCGTCCTGCACCACCAACTGCCTCGGCCCGCTGGCCAAGGTCCTCAACGACGCCTTCGGCATCGAGCAGGGCCTGATGACCACGATCCACGCGTACACGCAGGACCAGAACCTGCAGGACGCGCCGCACAAGGATCTGCGCCGTGCCCGCGCCGCCGCGCTGAGCATGGTCCCGACCTCGACCGGTGCCGCCAAGGCCATCGGCCTCGTCCTGCCGGAGCTCAACGGCAAGCTCGACGGTTACGCGGTCCGCGTCCCGGTCCCGACCGGTTCGGCCACCGACCTCACCGTCACGCTGACCAAGAGCGCGACCCTCGAGGAGATCAACGCCGCGTACAAGGCCGCCGCCGAGAGCCCCCTGGCCGGCATCCTGCGCTACAGCGACGACCCGATCGTTTCGGCCGACATCGTCACCGACCCGGCGTCCTGCATCTACGACGCGCCGCTGACCAAGGTCATCGGCAACCAGGTCAAGGTCGTCGGCTGGTACGACAACGAGTGGGGCTACTCCAACCGCCTCGCCGACCTCGTCAAGCTCGTCGGCACCAAGCTCTCCTGAGCCATGGCGCTGAAGAACCTCGAAGACCTGCTGGGCGAGGACGTCTCGGGCCGGTTCGTACTCGTGCGATCCGACCTGAACGTCCCGCTCGACGGGGAGACCATCACCGACGACGGCCGCGTTCGCGCGGCCCTGCCGACCCTCAAGCGCCTCGCCGAGGCGGGCGCGAAGGTGGTCGTCACGGCGCATCTCGGCCGTCCCAAGGGCGAGCCGGACCCGAAGTTCTCGCTCGCGCCCGTCGCCGCGAAGCTCACCGAGCTCCTCGGCGTCGACGTCCCGCTGGCCGGTGACCTGGTCGGCGAGTCCGCCAAGGCCACCGTCGCGGGCCTGACCGACGGCCAGGTGGCCCTGCTGGAGAACGTGCGTTTCGACGCGCGCGAGACCAGCAAGGTCGAGGCCGAGCGTCAGGAACTGGCCGCCGAGCTGGCCGCGCTCGTCCCGGGCGGCGCGTTCGTCTCCGACGGTTTCGGTGTCGTGCACCGCAAGCAGGCCTCGGTCTACGAGATCGCGCGGGCGCTTCCGGCGTACGCGGGCGGGCTCGTGCTGGCGGAGGTCGACGTCCTCAAGAAGCTCACCGAGGACTTGGCTCGGCCGTACGTCGTCGTCCTCGGCGGCGCGAAGGTGTCGGACAAGCTGGGTGTCATCGCGAACCTGCTGACCAAGGTGGACAGGCTGCTCATCGGCGGCGGCATGGCGTACACCTTCCTCAAGGCCCAGGGCCACGAGGTCGGGAACTCGCTGCTGCAGGAGGACCAGCTGGAGCAGGTCCGCGGTTTCCTCGCCGAGGCGGAGAAGCGCGGCGTCGAGCTGATCCTGCCGGTGGACGTCCTGGCCGCGACGGGCTTCGCCGCCGACGCGGAGTTCGACGTCGTCGACGCGAAGGACATCCCGGCCGAGCGCATGGGGCTCGACATCGGCCCGAAGTCGCGGGAACTGTTCGCGGGCAAGCTGGCCGACGCGGCGACCGTGTTCTGGAACGGCCCGATGGGCGTGTTCGAGTTCGAGTCCTTCGCCGGCGGCACCCGTGCCGTGGCCGAGGCGCTGGTCAAGAGCGACGCCTTCACCGTGGTCGGCGGGGGAGACTCCGCCGCTGCCGTGCGTCAGCTCGGCCTTCCCGAGGACGGCTTCTCGCACATCTCGACCGGCGGCGGCGCGTCGCTGGAGTACCTGGAGGGCAAGGAACTGCCCGGAGTCGCTGTGCTGGGAGAGAACGACTAGTGGCGCGCAAACCGCTCATCGCCGGCAACTGGAAGATGAACCAGAACCACCTCGAAGCCATCGCGCTGGTTCAGAAGATCGCCTTCGCCCTGCCGGAGAAGTACTACGCGAAGGTCGACGTCGCGGTCCTGCCGCCGTTCACCGACATCCGCAGCGTCCAGACGCTGACCGACGGCGACAAGCTGTCGCTCACCTACGGCGCCCAGGACCTGTCGCCGCACGACTCCGGTGCCTACACCGGTGACGTGTCGGGTCCGATGCTGGCGAAGCTGGGATGCAGCTTCGTCACCGTCGGGCACTCGGAGCGGCGTGAGTACCACGGCGAGACCGACGAACTGGTGAACAAGAAGGTCAAGGCCGCGCTCAAGCACGGCATCAAGCCGATCCTGTGCGTGGGGGAGAAGCTCGAGGTCCGCGAGGCGGGCGAGCACATCGCCCACACCACGGCCCAGCTGGTCGAAGGCCTCAAGGGGCTCAAGGCCGAGCAGGTCAAGGACGTCGTCGTCGCCTACGAGCCCGTGTGGGCCATCGGGACCGGCAAGGTCGCGACCCCGCAGGACGCCGAGGAGGTGTGCGGAGCCATCCGCGCCACCCTCGCCGAGAAGTACGGCGTTGAAACCGCATCGCTTGTACGTGTGCTCTACGGGGGCTCGGCCAAGGCCAACAACATCAGTGACCTCGTCGCCTGCGAGAACATCGATGGTGCGCTCGTCGGTGGTGCCAGCCTGGATGGTGACGAGTTCACCAAACTCTGCGCACTCGCCGCGGGCGGGCCCCTGCCCTGATCGGGGCACCTACCGGGTAACCTGGGTATCCGGTCCGTCACACAGCAGTGGACGAGTCCAGGAGTACGGTGTGTCCTGGTGGCCATGAGCCGCCTGTGCACACCGTTTTCCTGCATTCTCCAAGAGCGCAGAGGATGACATGAAGCTGTTCCTGCAAATCCTGTTGATCGCCTCCAGCGTGCTGCTGGTGGTCGCCGTGTTGCTGCACCGCGGCCGTGGTGGCGGTCTGTCTTCGCTGTTCGGTGGCGGTATGCAGTCGAGCCTCTCCGGCTCGAGCGTGGCCGAGAAGAACCTCGACCGGATCACGCTGCTGCTGGGCGCGGTGTGGCTGATCAGCATCATCGGCCTCGGGCTCCTGCTCAAGGTCTGATCGATCCAGGTGTTTCGGCGTGCCTATGGGGGGCGCGCCGCCGATCCCTATAGGTGTGAGGATTCATGGTTGGCGGTAACGCGATTCGGGGCACCCGTGTGGGTGCCGGTCCTTCGGGCGAATCGGAACGGGGTGAGTCGGCGCCGCGGCGCCGCATTTCCTACTGGTGCGCCAACGGGCACGAGGCACAGCCCTCGTTCTCGATGGACGCGGAGATTCCCGACGAGTGGGACTGCCCGCGCTGCGGGCTCCCCGGTGGGCAGGACGAGAAGAACCCTCCTGCCGCGCCGCGGACCGAGCCTTACAAGACTCACCTCGCGTACGTGAAGGAACGGCGTTCCGACGCCGACGGCGAGGCCATCCTCGCCGAGGCGCTGGAGCGGTTGCGCCAGCGCCGGGAGATCTAGCCTCCGTTCACCGGTCGAGCGGGTACCGGGCACGCACCCGGAACCCGCCGTCCTCGGTGTCGGCGGTCTCGAAGCTCCCACCCAGCAGTCGAGCGCGTTCGGCCAGCCCGGTCAGCCCGTGCCCTCCCGAGGGCAGGGACGCACCGGGGGTCCGGGCGCGCTCGTTGCGTATTTCGACCTTGAGCGAACCGTGCTCGCCCTGGATCCGGATGGTCGCGGTGGCGCCGGGCGCGTGCTTGTGCACGTTGGTCAGGCATTCCTGCACGGTCCGGTAGGCCGCCGCCGAAACCTGGCTGGGCAGGAGTTCGGGGATCCGCTCGACGGTCAGATGCACCGGGACGTCCGAGCCGCGGATCAGCCGGTCGAGTTCGTTGATACCCGGCCGGGGCCCGTCGTCATCGGAGCCCGAGCGCAGCACGCTCACGAGTGAGCGCAGCTCTTCGAGCGTTTTGGTGCTCAACTTCCGGATGACCTGCGCGGTTTCGAGCGAGCGGGCGTCGGTGGTCTGCGCCTGCAGCGCGCCGGCCTGCATCGCGATCAGTGTGATCTGGTGCGAGACGACGTCGTGCATCTCCCGCGCGAGGCGGGCACGCTCTTCCGCGCGCACGGCGTCGGCGTGGAACCGGCGCTCTCGGTCGCGGCTGGCGGCGAGTTCGGACAGCTTCTGCGAGATCTCGGTCCGCGCTCCGATGAGCAGGCCGATGGCCACCGGCATCCCGGCGACGATGACGCCGTAGATGCCGTCCAGAACGTGCTCGCGCCAGCTGAGCTCGACGAAGTCGGCCAGCGGCCACTGGACGAACCGGCAGGTGAAGACGAGCGCGAACCCGGTCCAGGTCTGCCAGTGCATCTGTTTGCGGGTGGCGAGGAAGCCGAGCGCGATCATCGCGGCCAGCTGCGACCAGCCTGCCAGGAACCCGGGGACGGTGACGATCACCGCGAGGAACGGCAGCTTGCGCCGGAAGGCGAGGCCGAGGCACGCGGCGCCGGACAGGTAGATCGAGTACGGCTGAGCCTTTTCGGGGATCACCAGCCACACATCGAGCGCGGCAAGGAAGATCGCGAGTGTGTCGATGCCCAGCGCGACCAGCGCCGGGCGTTTGATCTTGGCGAACGACATGACCCCGGCGGCACGGCGCATCCGGTCGGCGGCGTCCGCTCCGGAGCCGCCCACCGAGATACCTGGCATCGAGAGACCCTCTGTGCTCATCGCTGGCGACCTCACTCGTCTTGTGGACTTGGATGGTGAGACGTGTTCTTCGCCCGATCGGGACGCGCAGGAACGAACAAATGTGCGGATGCTAACGGGTGGATGTACAAGGGGGGTAAGTTTCCCCCAGTCGGGCTAGCGACTGTCCGGTCACTGTCCGCTCTGCGGACAAGTGCATGAACGTTCGGTCGGTCAAGGCGCGGACCGGACCACCCGGGCTCGGTGGTCCGTTGATCGTTCCGACGCGTGAACGGACCGTCTCTGATGCCAAAGCCGGCAAGAGTTGATCTTTGTCACTTTCCGCCCCCAGACGGTTACGGAAGGCGTGATGTCGGGAACGCCTTCTTCACTACCTTCAGGGTAGGGAAGGAGATCGTCCCGGACTTCCGCCATGGGGGTGTCACTACCGCGCCCGCCGGGTCGTGATCAGAGTCGTGACTCGCGTGTCCAGAGCCGTATTGAAGACGTAACTCGTCCCATCACGCGAGTTACGTGTCCAAGCACGCGAGTTACGGCTCTGATCACGCGAGTTACGCCTTGGGGACCTCGCCGGAAACCGCCTTGGAGCGTGTGAAGGCCCCCTTCCCCTCGGCTCAGCCGAGGGG